>CAZMRP010000496.1:0-4510 GCA_964568275.1 uncultured Myxococcales bacterium | reverse complement strand
GACGGTCCCGGCCCCGCCGCAGACCGCGCCCGCCGGCTCGGTTCCGCCCGCCGCCGCCACCGAGCCGTAGGCGAGCGGCGCGCCGTCGTCGGCGGGACGACGGCGCCGGGAGGACGACGATGCGCGCTCCCGACCCTCCCCCCGGCGGTCCGGCCGCCGTCCCCGCCGCTGTCGAAGCACGGTCCGTGCAGGTCGACCCGCAGCCGCCGATCGTCGAGCCCCACCGGCGCCTCGAGACGCGGGGGGTGATCAGCGAGGCGGGCGGGATGGGCGTGATCACCGAGGTGGTCGACCGCAACCTGCTGCGCGCCTGCGCCCGCAAGACGCTGCGGGTGGAGTTGGGCGACGACCCGGAGACGGTCCGGCGCTTCATCGAGGAGGCGCAGATCACGGCGCAGCTCGACCACCCCGGCATCGTCCCGGTGCACGAGATCGGGGTCGACCCGGACGGCTGCCTGTTCTTCACGATGCAGCGGGTGCAGGGCCGGACGCTCAGCGCCCTGCTCGCCGACAGCCCGCCCGCCGAGCGGTCGGACAAGCAGCTCTACGCGCTGCTGCAGATCGTGCTCAAGGTCTGCGACGCCGTGGCGTTCGCCCACAGCCGCGGCGTCGTGCACCAGGACCTCAAGCCGGACAACGTGATGGTCGGGGGCTTCGGCGAGGTGTTCGTGATGGACTGGGGCGTGGCCCGCCTGCGGGCCGCCGCCGCCAGTTCGGCCGCGTCCGGCGCGGCGGCGGAGGGCGACGAGCCGGCGCCGTGGGACCTCCCGCGCGCGCCGATCCGGATCGTGGGCACCCCGAGCTACATGGCTCCCGAGCAGGCCGCGGGCGACGCCGACCGCATCGACCAGCGCACGGACGTGTTCGCCCTCGGCGCGCTCCTGTACGAGATCCTCACCGGCCGGCCGCCGTTCGACGGTCCGAACCCGCAGGCGGTGCTGGTCCAGGCGCTGCTGGGCGAGGTGGAGCCGCCCGAGCGGAGGGTCGGGGTGCCGGTCCCGGCCCGGCTGTCCCGGGCGGCGATGCGGGCGCTGGCCCGCGACCCGGCGGAGCGCTTCCCGACCGTCGGGGCGCTGCGCGAGGAGCTGGAGGGGTTCCTGCAGAGCGCGTGGCAGCTCCCGACCCGCAGCTTCCCCGCCGGGGCCCTGATCCTGCGCGAGGGCGACGACGGGGACGCCGCCTACGTCGTGCTGCGCGGCCGCTGCCGGGCCTTCCGGACCGTCGGCCGCACGACGCAGACGCTGGAGGAGATCGGTCCCGGCGAGGTGTTCGGCGAGGTGGCGATCCTGACCCGGCAGCCCCGCTCGGCCAGCGTCGAGGCGTTGGAGCCGGTCACGATGCTGGAGATCACGCGGAGCTACCTGGAGGAGGAGATCGGCTCGAGCTACTGGCTGACGCTGTTCGTCCGGGCCCTGGCCCGCCGTTTCCGCGGTGTGAGCGCGGCGCAGGCGACGGCGGTCCGCGAGCGCGACGACGAGCGGCTGGCGGTGCGGGTGTTCGAGCACCTGGTGCGGGCGGGCGCCGACGACCGCGACGGGGGGCGGACGGCGCCCTGGGCGCCGCTGCGTGCCGCGCTGGCCGACGCGCTCGACCGTCCCCCGCTCGAGCTCCGGACGCTCGTCGAGCGCCTCGGCCCGTTCTTCGTGGACGAGACGCGGGATCGGATCGGGCTGCGGTAGTCGTCCGCGATCAGGAGCCGGGCGGGTCGGCGGTCTTGGCGGGCGGGGGCTGGTCTCCGAGGGCCCATTTGGCGCCGAGGCGGGCCAGGAGGAAGCAGCCGAGGGCCAGCACGAGCAGCATCACGAGGCCGAGCAGCTGACCGAGCATGCCTTCGTACCAGGGCTGCGTCCGGCTCCCCAGCTCCTCGGAGCACTCCGCCCCGTCCGGCACGTTCAGCTCGTCGCAGCTCTCGGGCGGCGGGCGCCGCAGGTCGTCGACGAACACGGCGGCGACGGTCTTCCCGGACTCGTCCTTCACCCGGCGGACCTCGCAGTCCTGACCCGAGCCGAGCCGCAGGTCCTTGCAGTCGAACCGCTCGTACTTGTCCACGCCGGCGACGACGGGGTGGTAGGAGTACTCCTCGCCGACGGAGATGAAGCGGATCGGCGCGCCGACGGCGGGCAGGCGCATCACGGCGGTGAAGATGCCGATGATCGCCGCGCCGGCCATCAGGCCCGAGGCGATCAGCGTTCCCTGCTCGGCGCGCGCCTGGCGCACCTCCTTGCTCCCGCCGGTCCGGGCGATCACCCAGGCGACGGCGGCACCTCCCAGCACCGCCAGGTTGATCGCGATCGGCAGGTACATGCCGAGGGCGAAGGCGAGCATCGGCAGGCCGGCCATGAACAGCAGGATCGCCACGATGCCGCCGAGGCCGTAGAGCAGCCACGGCTGGTTGGCCGGGTCGTCCATCAACCCCTTGGAGACGGCGGCGATCATGTTGGCCTGGGGGGCCGGCAGCACCTTGTCGTTGGAGATCACCTCGCCCGACCCGGCGGGGGCGTCGGGGTCGGGCACGACGAAGTGGTAGGCGTCGTCCATCAGCGGCACGACGAAGGCCACGACCAGGGCTGCGGCGACGATGCCGAGGAACTTGTACTTCTGCTGGTTGCGCGGCGTGGAGCCGATCCAGTAGCCGATCTTGAAGTCGCTGATCAGGGCGCCGGAGGTGGCCAGCGCGGTGCAGACGGCGGTGCCGACGACGAGGGCGATGATCATGCCGGCGTCGCCCTTGAGCCCGGTCAGGATCATCGCGCCGATGGTGAGGACGACGGTGATCAGGGTCATGCCCGAGACGGGGTTGGTGCCGACGATGGCGATGGCCTGGGCGCCGACGGGGGTGAACAGGAACGACAGCAGGAAGCCCACGACCATCCCGACGACCGCGAAGATCAGGCAGTCGCCCAGCGCGTACGGTTCGCCGCTGTCCTGCGGAGTGATCCAGCCGACGACGAAGAACAGCAGGCCCATGGCGAGCATCGCGCCGAGCTGGACCAGCAGCACGACGCGCGGGGGCATGTCGAGCTGCGTGCGGGGGACGTCGACCGGTTCGCCGCCCTGCTTGGAGAAGCCCTTGAAGCCCAGGGTCACCGAGCCGACGACGATCTTGCTCATGCGCAGGATGCCGATCAGCCCGGAGACCGCGATGGCGCCGATGCCGATCGGCTTGATGAACTTGCCGAAGATCGTCGCGGCCGGCATGTCGGCGATGTTGAACGTCCCGCCCGCGTAGGTGAACTCGGAGGCCGCCGAGCCGAACAGCTTGACCAGCGGCACCAGCACCAGGAACGAGAGCACCGACCCCGAGGCGATGATCGCGGCGTACTTGATGCCGATGATGTAGCCCAGGCCGAACAGCGCCGCGATCCCCGACAGCTGCAGCTCCAGCCCCAGCCCGGCCATCTTCCGGCCCACTTCGCCGAGCATCGACGTGGTGGACAGGTTGGCGTTCCAGAGGTGGACGCCCTCGACCAGGAAGTCGAACGCCGCGCCGATGGCGAACGAGATCAGCAGGATCTTCCCCGCCCCGGCGCTCTGGCTCTCGCCGGTGACGAGGATCTCGTTGATCGCCGTCGCCTCCGGGAACGGCAGGTCGCCGTGCAGGTCCTTGACGAAGTACCGGCGCAACGGGATGATCAGGACGGTTCCGAGCACGCCGCCGATGGCGCAGGCCAGGAAGATCTGCCACCAGGCGATCGACACCTGGTTGATGTACAGCGCCGGGATCACGAACGCGGCGCCGGCGGCGACGACGCCCGAGGCCTGCCCGACGCTCTGCACCATCACGTTCTCGAGGATCGTGCTGCGCGGCGAGCGGAGCTTGCCGAAGAAGATCGCCAGGATGGCGATGGGGATCGCGGCCTCGATGGCGTTCCCCGCGCGCAGCGCCATGTAGATGCACGCCGCGGCGAAGACGATCGTCAGCAGCAGCCCGAGGCCGATCGACCACGGGGTGACCTCGGCCCGCCGGTCGGCGGCGGGGACGATCGGCTGGTACTCCTCGCCGGGCTGCAGCCTGGTGTAGGCGTTGGCCGGCAACAGCTTCGAACCGGACTTGCTCGGCGCGTCGTGCATGGGCCCTCCGTTTCGCGAGAGGCGAAGTCGGCCGCGAGCCTAGCACAGGGGGAGGGGCGGTCAGAAGTCCTCGGGAAACTCCGGGAACGAGGTGCCGCCGCCGCCCGCGTCGCGTCGCGGCGGAGGCGGCCGGCGGATCGGGCGCATCCGGACGTTCACCAGCCGATCCGCGGTCGGCAGGAGCAGCTCCGTGAACTTCTCGAAACCCTGGGCCACGACGACGACCTCGAGGGGATCCTCGCCGTAGGGCACGCGGACCTTCGGCGGGTCGCCCTCCGGCACGTAGTCGCCGACCTTGATCGAGGCGCCCTCCGGCGCACCGGCCACGAGCACCAGCACCGTCGGCGCGGGCAGCTCCGGCTCGGTTGCATCCGCCGGCGGGGGCTCCGCCGGCGCCTCGACGACGTCCGGCGCCGCCGGGACCTCCGGTTCCGCGGGG
>CAZMRP010000495.1:0-4520 GCA_964568275.1 uncultured Myxococcales bacterium | reverse complement strand
GGCTCCCAGGGCGGCGAGGAACAGCGGTGCCTCGGGCCGCGACAGCGCGAACAGGCCGGCCACGCCGGCCAGGGCGAGCGTCGTGCGGCGTCCGGCGCCGTCCGCGACGCGCCCGGCGAGCACGGCGGTCCACAGCAGCAGGGCGAGGAACAGCGGCGTCTCCAGGCCCCACATCGTCCAGGAGACGAGGTAGGAGTCGAGGGCGGTGAAGGCGCAGGCGAGCAGCGCCGCGGGCGCACCGAGCGCCAGCCGTTCGCGGGCGAAGCGGTAGCTCCCGACGAACAGGGCGCCGAACGCACCGAGGGCCAGCAGTTTGGACCAGCCGACGCCGCCCAGGCCGAGCAACTCGCCGAGCGCGAGCAGCAGGACCCAGACCGGGCTCGAGAAGCCCTCGACGCGCTCACCCGGGTTGTAGACCAGCCCCGCGCCGTCCGCGAGGTTCTCGGCGTAGCGCAGGAAGATGTACATGTCGTCGACGGCGCGCGGGAAGTAGTACAGCACGTGGCCGACGGCGACGACGGCCACGGTGGCCAGGCCCGCGGCCCAGGCCCAACGCCGCGTCCGCGGCGACTCGAGCGTTCGTCGGTCCGGCCACACGGGGGTGGACGATAGACCGGGCGTGTCGGGGAGTTCAATCGCCGATCAGCAGACGGAGGGTCTCGCGGGCCACGAGCGGGGCCTTGATGCGCCAGCGTTCCTCGTTGACCACCAGCGCGGCCACGGCGTAGACCGGCGTGCCCGGCGGGGGCGAGCCGGCGGGAGCGAACCCGACGAACCAGGAGTAGGCCATGAACGGCCTGGGGTTGGAGAGCGAGCCGGTCTTGCCGGCCACCGGGCAGGAGAGGAACGGTCGTCCCTGCGGGTCGGTGAACTCGCGCTTGCCCGTGCCCACGTCCACCGTCTGCACCATCATCGCGCCGAGGGCCGTGGCGGTCGTCTCGGCGATCACCCGACGCAGCCCCTGCGGCTCGGCCGTCCAGGCCTCGCGGCCGTCCGCCGTCACCACCGCGTCGATCATCGTCGGCCGGAGCATCCGGCCGCCGTTCGCGATCACCTGCGCCAGCACCGCGCCGTGCAGCGGCGAGAGGCCGACGTGCCAGAAGCCGGCGGCGGTGCGTGCGAACTCCAGCTTCTCCTGCGGGATTTCCAGCGGGCTGACGTCGACCGGCAGGTCGAACGGCACGGCGCGCCCGAACGCGAACCGCTCGGCGAACCGCAGCAGCGTCCGCGGCGTCAGGTGCTCGTAGGCCAGTCGCGCCAGCACCGGGTTGAGGCTCTTGGCCACGCCGTCGGCGAGCGATCCGCAGGCCACGCCGTCCGCCCCTTCGGCGAACGCGTCCTCGATGTCCTTCGCCGACAGCTTGCGGGTCCCGGACGCGGCCCGGTAGCAGACGCGGGCGGCCCCGTCGAGGGCGGCCTCCTCGAGCAGGGCGGCGGTGGTGACGAGCTTGAACACCGAGGCGGCGGGGAACGACGCGTCGAGGGTCGGTGGCCGCTCCGTCGGCGCCCGGGAGCGGCTGACGAACGCCACCACCCGCCCGGTCGTCACCTCGAGGGCCACCACCGCGCCGACCGGCACGTCGTACTTGTCGAACAGCGCCCGCAGCTTCTCCTGCGCCTCCGGCTGCAGCGACAGCACCGCCTTCGAGCCGTCCGGCAGGTGCTGCACCAGCCGGCCCTCTTCCGCGACCGCCTGGACCGGATCGAGCATCAGCCGCACGCGGTCGATGTCGACCGGGCCGCTCGCGACAGGCGCCGGCGCTTCCGGGGGCGCCTCCGGCTCGGCGACCGGTGTGGGCGGCGTCGCCTCGGCGACCGCCGGTGTCGACGGCGGCGCCGGGTCCGGCGTCGGCTCCTCGACGGGTGGGTTGCCCCGCAACAGCGCGGCGAGGGCCGCCCCGGTGGCCAGGAGCACGCCACCGACCAGCAACGAACGTGGGATCTTCTTTGCGGTACGCATGGCTCCAGAACCGGTCTACGGGAGTCCACCGGACGGGTCAAGAAACCGGCAGCGGGGCGCGCGAGGGGTTCGAACCGGCAACTCCGGCCCGGCGGGCGAGCGGCGCTCCTCCTTGCCGGTCGGGCGTGTTCGGCGTAACCTTTCGTGAAGCGGAGGTGTTTGGTGCGTCAACTGCGTGTCGTGTGTCGGTGGCTGGCCGGGGGGCTTGTGGTTGCCGGTCTGGCCGCCTGCGCGACCGGCGGGGACAGCGGCTTCGTCCTGCCCGACGTGCCCTACGACGTGCTCCGCGAGGACGGGGGCGTCACCGACGGGGTCGACACGCCGGCGTGCTCGCCGGGAGAGGTCTCCTGCAACACGGAGTGCGTCGACCCGTTGACGAATCCGCAGCACTGCGGCGGCTGCGGCCACGCGTGTCCGACCGGACAGCTGTGCTCGGGCGGCGTCTGCGTCACGTCCTGCTCTCCGCCGCTGGTGGCCTGCAGCGGTTCGTGCGTCGACACGCAGACCAGCGCCGATCACTGCGGCCGGTGCGGCAACGCCTGTCCCGGCGCGGTGAATGCCGACGGGGCCTGCGAGGGCGGCGTCTGCGTCACGCGTTGTCGTCCCGGGTGGGCCGACATCGACGGCCTGCCGGGGTGCGAGTACGCGTGCGACTACGGCGCCTCGACCGAGTCGTGCAACGGGGCGGACGACGACTGCGACGGCGAGACCGACGAGGGGTTCCCGTGCGCCATCGGCGCCGGCGTCTCGTGCACCACCTCGTGCGGCACCGCCGGGACGGGGTTGTGCACGCTGGCCTGCGAGCTGCCCGACGGCCCCGGCTGCACGCCGCCGCGCGAGACCTGCGACGGGACGGACGAGGACTGCGACACGACGTGCGACAACGGCTTTTCGTGTTGCCGGGGTCAGGTCGGCGCGTGCACCACGTCGCTGGGCGCCCCCGGGGCGCGGACCTGCGGCGCGGACTGCAGCTGGGGCCCGTGCAGCGCGACCGGCGAAGCGTGCAACGGCACCGACGACGACGGCGACGGGCTGTGCGACGAGGACTTCGAGTGTTGTCTCGGTTCGAGCGGCGTTTGCAGCACTACCTGCGGCACGAGCGGCACGCGCAGCTGCTCGGCGACGTGCAGCTGGGGAACGTGCAGTCCGCCGCCGGAGACCTGCAACGGGGTCGACGACGACTGCAACGGGCTGTGCGACGACGGGGTCGGCGAGTGCTGTCGCGGCGCCTCGGGCCCGTGCAGCACGAGCTGCGGCACGAGCGGCACGCGCAGCTGCTCGCCGAGTTGCAGTTGGGGCGCGTGCAATCCGCCGGCCGAGACCTGCAACGGGGTCGACGACAACTGCAACGGCGTCTGCGACGAGGGTTACGGCTGCTGCGCCGGGACCACGCTGGCCTGCGTCACCGCCTGCGGCACGTCCGGGAGCCAGGTCTGCACGGCGGGCTGCGTCGCCGGGACCTGCTGCGCGGCCTCCGAAACCTGCGGCAACAGCTGCGACGACAACTGCAACGGCAGCATCGACGAGGGTTGCTCGACCGGCAACGACGCCTGCGGCGGCGCCACCGCCCTGACCCTCGGCGCCGGCCGCACCACCGTCACCGGCAGCACCACGTCCGCCTCGTCCGACGACACCTGCGGCGGCGGCCCCGACGTCTGGTACCGGTTCACGCTGGCCCAGCGCGAGCTGGTGTACATCAACACCTACGGCTCGACGTACGACACCACGCTCGGGATCCGGGCGGGCTCCTGCACCGCCGCCACCACCAACTGCTGGGACGATTCGTGCAGCACGCTGCAGACCGAGATCGCCGTGAACCTCGCCGCGGGGACCTACTACGTGGTGGTCGACGGCTTCTCGACCAGCTCGATGGGCAGCTTCACGCTGAACATCGAGCACGTTCCCGTGGGCAACGACGGCACGGCGCGGCTGCTCGCCGCCGGCAGCTCGACGGTCACCGGAACCACCTCCGGCACGGGCGTCGTGAACGGTTCCTGCCGGACGGGCACGGCCCCCGAGCACCTGTACTACTGGACGCAGTGCCCGTCCGCGGCGGGCGGTTCGTTCTCCGGCGACACCTGCACCGCGACCTGGGACACGACGATCTACCTGCGTTCCGGGGCCAGCGGGTCCGATCTGGCGTGCAACGACGACAGCGCGGTCTGCGGCTATCCGGGCTCGACGATCACGGCCACCATTCCGGCGGGGTTCGGGCTGTTCGGCTACTACATCGACGGGTACAGCAGCGCCTCCGGCACCTACTCGAGCAGCGTCACGCGCCCGTGAGCGGCGGGCGGTGCGGCCGGTTCAGCGGACGAACAGCAGGACGGCGAGCCCCAGCGGCACGAGGTACAGCGCGAACCAGGGCAGGGCGCGCCGGCGCACGACGAGCACCACGGTGCGCAGGGCGACGAGGCCGACCGCCGCGCTCAGCGCCGCGCCGGCGACGTGCTGGGCGACGGGCACGTCGGCGCCGGAGAGCCCGGAGAGGGCCCCGACGAGCTCCGCGCCGAGGATCGCCGGAACGGCCAGCAGGAACGAGAACCGCGCGGCGCGCTCG
>CAZMRP010000494.1:0-4526 GCA_964568275.1 uncultured Myxococcales bacterium | reverse complement strand
CGCTGGCTGGAGTAGGGGGGAGGCGGCAGGGCGGAGGGGGGTGGAGGGGGGGGGGAGAAGGGGGGAGAGGAGGGGGAGCGGGCGCTGGGCGGAGGCGGGGGGGGCGAAGGAGAAGGGGGGGCGAGGGGGGGGACGCGGCAAGGCGGCAAGGCGCCAAGGGGGGGGCAGGGCGCGCACGAACGGCCGGAGGGGCGAGTCGCTGCGCGGCGCGCGGGCGCCGCGCAGCGGCATCCGGCGGACGAGTTCCCGGCGGGTCCCGGTTGGCGTCTTTGCGTCTTTGCGCGAGACCGTGTTTCCGCGGGAAGGGGCCGGGGCGCGAAGGGGGGATCAGCGCAGGGTGACGTGGAGGGTGTAGGGGCCGGCGAGGACGGTGCCGGCGTCGACGTAGGTGTCGACGATCACGAAGTAGCGGCCGGGGGTGATGGAGTAGTCGAAGGAGAGGTGGGCGCGGGCGAGGCAGGCGTTGGCGTCGTCGCCGTCGAGGAGGTGGACGTCGGGGTCGACGGGGTCGACGGCGTCGACGGAGACGGAGAGGGTGCCGGAGCGATCGGTGGTGAAGACGTAGACGACCTCGGGGCCGGACTCGTCGGCGGTCGAGCAGTTGTAGACGTCGAAGAGGTCGGTGGTCACGAGGGACGTGTCGGCGCTGTGGGAGAAGGGGAAGGCGTCGATGTGGAAGGGGCAGGCGTGGGAGCCGTCGGGGGTGCACGGTCCGGTCCAGACCTCGTCGGGGATATCGCGCACGTCGATCAGGAAGTAGTCGACGCGGTCCCCTTCGTTGGTCCAGGCGTGGGTGATGTACTGGGTCCAGTTGGCCATGCCGGGGACGACCTGGCAGCCGGCGGACCAGACGTCGACGCGGGCGGAGCCGAGGGGGGCATCGACGGAGCCCATGTGGATGTTGTGGCCGCCGCCGGTGCGGTCGTGGTCGGCGCCGGTGGGGGGGAGCCAGCCGTTGCGGTCGGAGTCCCAGTGTCCGTTGGTGTTGTGGTCGTCGCGGACGCGGTAGCCGTCTTCGTTGATGTGCCAGGCGTTGTAGGTGCGGTGCCAGCCGTTGATGTAGCGGTAGCGGCGGTTGGGGCGGAGGGAGGAGGAGCTGTCGGCGCCGAAGTCGTGGGCGCCGGTGTCGGTGTTGACGGGGAACTCCAGGACGCGCTTGCGGCCGTCGGCATCGAGCCAGAGGAGGACGAGGGTATCGTTGAAGCGGTCGGGACGGTTTCCGTGCCAGAGGAAGGTGCCGGGGTAGGCGCCGCGGAGGCCGAGGGTGGTGCGGCGGCCGGGGGAGCCGTCGAAGGGGACGCCGGTGGTTTGCGTGGCGATGCGGACGTAGAGGTCGAAGGCAGCTTCTTCGGCGAGGAACCGGACGCCGACGGGGGTTTCGTAGCAGCGGGTTTCGTCGGGGCGCCAGGTTTCGGCGCGTTCGAAGAGCGGCATGGTGTCGCTGTAGCCGGGCATGACGATGTCTTTGGGGGCGTCCTTGGTGTCGTCGAGCGAGAGGTTCCAGAGGAAGGGGGGCGGCGGTTCGGCGTGGGCGACCTGGGCGACGAGGGGAGCCTCGGGTTCGTACGGTTCGGCGCCGCCGGCGGGGACGTCCGGGTCGTGCCAGGCGTAGGTGAACATCGTCTCGTAGCCGAAGCCGCAGGTGGCGGGCACGTCGGGCACGTCGGGGGCGTCGGGCACGTCCTCCACGTCGGCGTCGGCATCGGCGTCGGCATCGGCGTCGGCGTCGGCATCGGCGTCGGCGTCGGCGTCGGCATCGGCGTCGGCGGACGTCACCGCGTCGGCGTCGGGGGCGACATCGACGGCGATCCAGTAGCCGTCTTCTCCGCAGCCGGCGGTCCAGGCGGCGAGCAGCAGCATCCACGGCCAGCGAGTCATCGCATCCTCCCGGGTCAATAGTACACGAAGGGCCACCAATTGAGCATCGGTGCGCCGTCGTCGTCGGTCAGGCCGTTATCGGGGCCGGGGACGTTCTGTCGCCACCAGACGAGCCATTCGCCCATGCAGTCTGGGGCGAGGCGGCGGTAGCGGTGGAACTCGTTGGAGGTGAACGGTCGAGGGAGGTCGGCGCCGCCGGGGTCTTCGCCGCGGCGGTAGCCGAGGCAGGTGGTCTGGACGGTGAAGGGGCTGTCGAGGTCGTAGTGTCGTCGGGCGTTGGGGGGCCAGTGGACGTTTCCGCAGACGGGGTCGTAGGGGTCGAGGGTTCCGGCGACGCCTTCGACGTCGTAGAGCGCGGAGGTCTCGGTGGGGTAGGAGAGGCAATCGGAGCCGATCGGGCAGATGTACCAGCTGTTCCAGGCGAGGCCGAAGCGGGTATCGAGGTCGTAGCCGGCCCAGGGGATGAAGTGGCGGGAGAGGTAGGGGAGTTGTCCGGGGTTCCAGGCGCCGATCGACTCGAAGCCGTGGGACAGGCTTTCGAGGAAGCAGCCGACGCCGCGGGTATGGTTGAAGAAGGCGATGCGGACGGTGCGGGTGCAGTGGTCGGGGATGTGGTCGTCGTCGTCGAAGCAGCCGTTGCCTGCGCAGCGATTGAGGGGTCGGTCGAGGCGGACGCGGTGGGCGTCGTAGTACGGTTTGAGCTCGAGGATTTCGGCGGCGCCGGCGTCGGGCACGTCGGCGTCGGCGACGATCCAGACGTCGTGGACGAGGCCGCGGTCGACGAGTTGGCACAGGTCGAGGAAGCGGGATGGGTCGTCGGGGTCGGCGATGGCGTAGAGCCGGGCGAACTCGGGACCGAACAGCTGTTCGTAGTCGAAGCCCCACATGCCGGTGGGGGGGTCTTCGCGCGGGTAGCGGGTGCTGTTGCGGAGGGTCCAGCCGGGGGGAGGCGGGAGATCGCGCAGGTCGACGAGGTAGGCCAGTTCGTAGTGGAAGAAGGGTGGCGGGTGGAGCGGGTCGTCGTAGCCGCGGTAGCGGGACGATTCGGCGACGGCCTCGACGACGGCGGCGAGTTGGGCGGCGGCCTGGTCCATCGTCTTGGCGTTGACGAAGTTGAGGACGAGGACGCGGGGGTGCATTTCGCGGAGTTCGGCGTGGTGTTCGGCGAGCCAGGGGTCGGAGCTGGCGGAGCTTTCGGCGTTGGGCCAGGCGAGCGAGGCGGCGGCGTCGGCCTCGGTGGAGTCCGAGGTGTCGTGGGGTTCGAGAGTATCGGCGTCGGCGTCGGCCTCGGCGGCGTCCGGAGGAGCATCTTCGTCGGCGGCATCGGCGGTGTCGGCGTCGTCGGCGGTCGCCTCGGGGCCGCAGCCGGTGGAGGGCGTGGCGGCGGCGAGCGGGGCGGCGAGTGCGAGTGCGAGCCAGGGGAGGGGGGTGGACCCGGGCTTCATGCGGTGCTCCTCTCGGCCGGCGGGGGACTCCCGCGGGGGACGGCCGTCCGGGCATCATAGCGTGGGCGGGCGGGTTGTGCGACGAAGTGGTGGGGGCGGCGTGGTGCGAGGTCGAGCGACGGGCGACATGGGTTGCGAACGGTGCTTGACAAGGTCCCGGCCGCGGGCTGTTGATCCGCCTCGGCCGTCGTCCCGGTGAGCCGTCGGGGTTTTGGGGTGCGGCGGGCGACGGGGGAGAAGGGAAGGCATCGAGATGAGTGCAGCGGCCGGAACGATCCTCGACTTCATCGGCGAGACCCCGTTGTTGCGGATGAGCCGGGTGGCGCCGGGGGAGATCCTGGGCAAGGCCGAGTTCTTGAATCCTGGTGGGAGCATCAAGGACCGGGTGGCGTTGCACATTCTGCGACGGGCGCGGGAGAGCGGGGCGCTCCGGCCCGGGGCGGTGATCGTGGAGGCGACGTCGGGCAACACGGGCATCGGCATCACGCTGGTGGGCACGCAGCTCGGGCACCGGGTGATCATCGTGATGCCGGAGAACATGAGCGAGGAGCGGAAGAAGATCATCCGGGCGTTGGGGGCGGAGTTGATCCTGACGCCGGCGGAGGAGAACCTGCCGGGTTGTCTGGCGAAGGTGGAGGAGTTGCGGCGGACGTTGCCGGAGGTGTTCATTCCGGGGCAGTTCACGAACCCGGACAATCCGGGTGCGCACTACGGGTTCACGGGGCCGGAGTTGTGGCGGCAGGCGGGGGGGAGGATCGACGTCTTCGTGGCGGGGGTGGGGAGCGGCGGGACGTTGATGGGGGTGGGGCGGTACCTGCGGGAGCAGAACCCGAAGGTGCAGATCGTGGCGGTGGAGCCGAAGAACTCGGCGGCGCTGTTGGGACGGGAGCCCGGTTTGCACGTGATCCAGGGGATCGGGGACGGTTTCGTGCCGGACGTGGTCGACCGCAACAAGATCGACGTGGTGATGACGGTGACGGACGAGGACGCGGTGGAGATGACGCGGCGGATCGCGCAGGTCGAGGGGGTGTTGGTGGGGACGTCGTCGGGGGCCAACGTCTGGTGTGCGGCGCACTTCGCGGACGGGAAGCGGGTGGTGGCGACGGTGTTGCCGGACCGGGCGGAGCGGTACTTCTCGACGGCGTTGATCTGAGCTACTACCTCCGGAAATCGTCGCTCGTCGCGGCGATGTTCATGCGGCGG
>CAZMRP010000493.1:0-4532 GCA_964568275.1 uncultured Myxococcales bacterium | reverse complement strand
AGGACGTCTCCGGCGCGCGCAAGAAGGTGGTGCTCTCGAGCGCCGACTCGATCCCCAACCGCGACTTCGTCTTGCGCTGGAAGGTCGCCGGGGCGGAGACCCAGTTCGGCGTCCTGGCGCACAAGGGCGAGCAGGGCGGGTTCCTGACGCTGATGGTCCAGCCCCCGGAGGCGCCCACCGACGAGCAGGTGACGCCGCGCGAGATCACCTTCTTGATCGACATCTCCGGCTCGCAGATGGGCCTGCCGATCGGCATCTCCAAGGACATCGTGCGGAGGACGCTCGACGAGCTGCGCGGCGAGGACACCTTCAACATCTTCTTCTTCGAGAGCGGCAACGGGCAGCTCTGGGAGCGGCCCCGGCCGCGCACGCCGGAGAACGTCGAGGAGGCCAAGCGGTTCGTCTCCAACCTGTGCGGCGGCGGCGGCACCGAGATGCTCGCCGGCATCCGGCGCGCGTTGCAGAGCGAGCACGACCCGAAGTTCCTGCAGATGTACGTGTTCCTCACCGACGGCTACATCGGCAACGAGGACGAGATCTTCCGTATCGTGAAGGAGGAGCGGGGCGAGGCGCGGTTCTTCGTGTTCGGCGTCGGCTCCAGCGTCAACCGGCACCTCGTCGAAGGGGTGGCCGAGGCGGGCGGCGGCGCCTGGCACGCCGTGCTGCCGCGCGACGAGGACCACGCCGGCAAGGCGGTGCAGAAGCTGTTCGACCTGATCGATTCGCCGGTGCTGGTCGACGTGAAGGTCGACTGGAACGGCCTGCCCGTCGAGGACGTCTACCCGCGCAAGCTGCCCGACCTGTTCGCCGGCCAGACGATCAACCTCGTGGCCCGCTACACCCGCGCCGCCGAGGGCACCGCCTACGTCGAGGCGCGCGTGGGCGCCCGGCAGGTGCGGCTCCCGGTGGCGGTCCGGCTGCCCGAGGCCGAGGCGGGGAACGCGGCGCTGGCGCCGATCTGGGCACGGTGGCGCATCTCCGACCTGTCCGAGGACCTGGTGATGGCCGACACCGACGCCAAGCGCGCCGACCTCAAGAAGCAGATCACCGACCTGGCCGTGGAGTTCCGGCTGGTGAGCCAGTTCACCGCCTTCGTGGCCGTGGACGACTCCCGCATCGTCGGCGACGGCCGCCCGCTGCGCGTGGTGCAGCCGGTCGAGCTGCCGGAGGGGGTCTCGTACGAAGGCGTGTTCGGCGAGCAGCCGGTGGGCGAGGCGTTCGAGGTGCCGGGCTGGGGCGTCACGCTCCAGATGTCCCGCAGCGGCAAGGTCCGCGTCGGCGCGGTGCGGCTCAACTCTCCGGCCGCGCAGGCCGGCATCGCCGCAGGCGCCACGATCACCCGCGTCGACAACACCCTGGTCCACGACCTCGTGCACCTCGAGGGCCTGGTGCTGCAGGGCGGCCGCACGGTCGAGCTGACCTTCGAGCCCGGCGGCGCAGTGACCCTCCCCAGCCCGTAGCGCCACCGTCTGCGCGGCGCACACACCGACCCGTTCCACGTCGTCCACGAGCCGCGAGCCGAAGGCGTGCCGGCGGAGCTGTTGGAGGAACGGCGAACGCCGGAGGGCGCTCAGAAGTCCGGGACGAGGACGACGCGCTTGTCGAGCCTGCCGTGGTGGGCGTCGTCGAAGGTGGCCGCGATGGTGGACAGCGGTCGCACCTCGACGAACGGCTCGACCTGGATCTTCTTCGCCAGCACCATCTCGAGCACCTTGGGGTAGTGCGAGGGCAGGCAGCCCCAGGTGCCGATGAGCTCGGCGTCGAAGGCCATCAGCTTGGAGATGTTGTACTGCAGGGTGGCCGTCGAGAAACCGACGACGACCATCGTGCCGACGAACGACAGCAGCGCCAGGCCGAGCTCCTGGCCGGCGCCGGTGCCGGACACCTCGAAGATCTTCCAGCCGTAGGTCGCGGGCAGGCCGTGCTCCTTGCAGATCGCCTTGAACTCGCCCTTGACGTCCTGGGGGCTCTTGCCCTTGGCATTGATCGTGGAATCCGCGCCGTACCGCCTGGCGCGCTCGAGCTTGGCGTCGTCGATGTCGATGCCGAGCACGAACTTGGCGCCCAGGGCCTTGGCCATCTGGGTCATGTAGGTGCCCACACCGCCGGTGGCGCCGGTGACGATGACGAGGTCGCCCGCGCCGAGCCGTCCGCGGGTGGCGGCCTGGTAGGGCGTGGTCACGGCGTCGGCGACGATGGCCAGCCGCTCGAGGGGCAGGTCGCCGCGCCCCTCGACCAGGCACAGGTCGCGGGCGGGCACCGGGATGTGGCTGGCGAAGCCGCCGTAGATCCCCAGCGAGTTGCCGGGCATCTTCTGGGCCAGGCAACGGTTGCCGCGCCCCGCAGCGCAGATCGGGCAGTCGTTGCACGGCATCACCGCGGGGATGATGACCTCCTTGCCGATCCACTTCGCCTCGCCGGCCACCACGCGACCGCTGATCTCGTGGCCGAGCGTCAGCGGCGGCTGGTTCACCGTGGGCACGCCGAAGTAGAAGTAGGACAGATCGGTGTGGCAGACGCCGCAGCCGGCCACCTCGACGAGCACGTCGCCGGGACCAAGCTCGGGCACGGGCACCTCGGCCTGCTCGAGCACTCCCGGGGTCTTCTCGCCCGTCTGCTTGTCCTTGGACCACGGCCGCTTCATCTGCCAGCACCGGATCTTGTCGGGTACGTTCGCCATCTCGCTCACCTCCCGCCCGCCGCCGGGCGACTCCTCTTCGACCACGTCGTGGCGTCCTTGCGCTCGCACCTTATCGCAACCGGGCGCGGCTTTCCACGGGCAAGGGCGCGCGGCGGTCGGCGCCTGCCCCGCGGCCCACGGGCCGACCCGTTCGGGCCGTTCCACGAGCCGCGGGCCGCCGGCGAGCTCGCGACCGGAACCGCGGCGAGGCGCGCCGGAACTCCGGCGAGGGTCTCCTTTCCTCTTGAATCGCCCCTGCCCCGGGGCCATAGTCCGCGCCGGCCGGGGATCGTGGGGGATCCCGGGACGGCCGAGGCGAGGAGACGGACCGGGCGATGGACGACGGCGTGCCAAGTCCCAAACGGACACGCGAATTGCTCCTCCGGTAGGTCGGGACTCGCGGCCCGCTTCCGGAGCACGGGAGGCGGGCGATGGCGCTGAGCAGCGCACAGACCCAGGCGATTCGGAAGCTGCTGCGGACCGGGGCCACGGCCCGGGTGGGTCGCGTGCTCGCGCGGCACCACCCGGCGGACGCGGCGGCGCTGTTCACGGACCTGACGCCGGCCGAGAGCCGGCTGCTGTTCGACGCGCTGCTCGAGACGAAGCAGGCCGGCGACGCGCTGCGGGCGCTGCCCGAGACGCTGCTGCGCGACGTGCTCGAGCGGATCGCGGACGATCGGCTGGCGACGATGATCGGGCGGCGACCGCCGGACGAGGCGCTGTGGTTCCTCGGCCTGCTGCCCGAGGAGCGGCAGCCGCCGGTGCTCGGGCGCCTGCCGGCCCCGCTGGCCGACGAGCTGCAGCGGCTGCGGCGCTACCCCGCGGGGAGCGCCGGGGCGATCATGACGCCGCGGTTCCTGGCGTTGCCGCGCGAGCGGACGGCCGGGGAGGCGATCCGGGAGCTGCAGCAGCGCGGCGAGACGCTCGAGGCGATCTTCTACCTCTACGTCGTCGACGCCGACGGCCAGCTGGCCGGCGTGGTCTCGTTGCGCCAGCTGATCCTCGCGCCGCCGGACCGGCCGCTGTACGACCTGATGGTGGGCGAGCCGGTGCGGGTCGACGTCGGCGAGGACCAGGAGCGCGCCGCGGCCATCGCCTCGCGCTACAACCTGCTGGCGGTGCCGGTGACGGAGAACGGCGGCCGGCTGGTCGGCGTCGTGACGGTCGACGACCTGATCGACGTGATCCACGAGGAGGCGACGGAGGACTTCTACAAGGTGGCCGGCGTGGACGAGGGCGAGCACGTGTTCGCGCCGATCCTCCGCTCGGTGCGCAAGCGCTTCTCCTGGGTGCTGATCAACCTGCTGACCGCGTTCGCCGCCGCGTCGATCGTGGCGCTGTTCGAGTCGACGCTCGACCGGCTGGTGGTGCTCGCGGTGTTCATGCCGATCGTCGCCGGGCTGGGCGGCAACTCCGGCACGCAGTCGCTGACGGTGATGGTGCGGGGCCTGGCGCTGGGCGAGCTGGAGTTCGGCTCGACGGTCAAGGCCGTCGGCCGCCAGCTCGTGATCGGGTTGATGCTCGGCGCGGCCGCCGGGCTGTTGACCGCCGGGGTGGTCTGGCTGTGGCGCGGCAACCCGTGGCTCGGCGCCGCGGTGTTCCTGGCGATGCTGGTCAACATGGCGCTCGGGGCGCTGGCCGGCGCCGCGATCCCGCTCGTGCTGCGCGCGCTGCGCTTCGATCCCGCGCTCGGCTCCGGCGTGCTGGTGACCGCGGTCACCGACTGCTTCGGCTTCCTCGCCTTCCTCGGCCTGGCGACCCTGTTCCTCCCGCTGCTCGGGAGCTAGCCGGCGCCGCGCCCGGCGCCGGCGCCGCGACCGCCGCCGCGGGCCCGACGACCGGGTCGTGGGGC
>CAZMRP010000492.1:0-4553 GCA_964568275.1 uncultured Myxococcales bacterium | reverse complement strand
CGCTTCGACCCGACGCGCCCCGAAGCCCACCTCTCGCGCGCGATGGTCGCCGAGGCGCTCCAGCGCGCCGCCGGCCGCACCGACCCGCTGACCCTGCGCGACGAGCCGGTCGACCGGCCGGGCGCCCGCTACATCGACTTCCTGATCCCCGGGCTGCTGGGGATGAACCTGATGGGTGCCGGACTGTGGGGCATCGGCTGGGTCGTGGTCGAGGCGCGCACCCGCCGGCTGCTCAAGCGCCTGCTCGCCACGCCGATGCGCCGCCGCGACTACCTGCTGGCCCAGGTGCTCGCGCGCCTGGTCTACCTGCCGTTCGAGGTGCTGGCGCTGCTCGGGCTGGCCTGGCTGCTGTTCGGAGTGGGAGTCGCCGGCTCGCCGCTCGACCTGGGCCTGGTGGTCCTCGTCGGCGCCCTGGCCTTCGCCGGGCTCGGCACGCTGCTGGCCTCCCGGGCCAAGACCACCGAGACCATCTCCGGCCTGATCAACCTGTGCACGCTGCCGATGTTCCTGCTCTCCGGGGTGTTCTTCTCCTCGAGCCGCTTCCCGGAGTTCCTCCAGCCGCTGATCCAGGCGCTGCCGCTCACCGCGCTCAACGACGCCCTGCGGGCGATCATGACCGAGGGGACCTCGATCCTGGCGCTGGGCCCGGAGCTGCTGGTGCTCGCGGCCTGGGGCCTCGCGAGCTTCGGCCTGGCGCTGCGCCTGTTCCGCTGGACGACCTAGCGGCGCGCCGGATCGTCCCGGCCGATCCGGCGCGCGCTTCCCCTCGGCACACCCGCTGGAGAGGTACCTCGACCGCGCGCGGGGCGATGGCTACCGCGTCCTCGGCACGACCACGACCGGCAAACAGTCGAGCGAGATGGACCTCGACCCGAACGTCCCGGTCGGCCTCCGGGTGGTCGCGGCTCCCCTCGCCGAGCCGCCGCCCGGCAGCCTGGAGGCCGCGCTGATCGCCGCCGGCGGCGACGCCGTCGTTGCGCTGCCGCGGCCGACGGTGCAACGCGACCTGGGCTTCTGAAGACCGGCCCGGCTCCGCGGCGGCCAGGCAGTGTGGACGCCCGCCGAAGAGCGCGGGACTCGAGGCCCTCGTTCACCGGGCGACGCGCGCGAGCTGGAGCGCAATACCACGGGCCAGTGCCTGCTCCACGAGCCACCGGCACCAGCGCTCGGCCTCGCGTTCCTCCAGGTGAAACTCGAGCCGCAGCGACCCGTCTGCGTAGGCGGCCTCGAGGCTGACGGCGTGCGGCGACGGGGCGTCAGGCAACTGCAGGTCGACCGCGAAGGGCCCACGGGCGACGAGCCCGAAGCCGGTTTCCGTTTCGAGCACTCGCAGCACGACGACGGCCTGTTCCTTGCCGAGCTTCCCCTCGAAATACAGGGTCATGAGCGCCTCTGCCTGCCGACTCGCCGGCTCCGACGCAGCTCCGTCGTTCGACCGCGATCCGAAGGTTGTCCCGGCCGGTCGTCCTGGTCAAGCCCTGCGTCCGGCACCTGCGTCCGGCACCGGACGCACGGCACGGGACGCACGACTTGACGAACCGGGAAGACCGGGACAGGCTTCGAATCGTGGCCGAGGGTGGGCGACATTGAGCCGCGCGAGCGGCCGGCGAGGCGGACACCGGACGGGAGCGGCCCCAGGCGCCCGAATCTCGCGCGGGTCCTGGGCGACCGCCTGCGCCGTGCTGCTGGTCGCCCCCGCCGGCTGCCAGGACGACGCCGGAGATCCCTGTCGCGACGTCGACTGCTCCTCCCGCGGCTTCTGCGTCGCCGATCAGGGCACCGCGTACTGCGCCTGCATCTCGGGCTACCACCCCGTGGGACGAACCTGCGAACCCAACGACCCCGCGGATCCGTGCCGCGGGGTCGATTGCTCCACCCACGGGAGCTGCGTCGTCGTCGCCGGAGCGCCCGACTGCGTCTGCGATCCCGGATACCGCCACCCCGCCGGCTACGCGCTGCTCTGCGTCGCGGACGGCGGCGACGGTCCGCCCGAGGACGCGGGGTGCGAGGCCGGCGGGACGGAGCTGTGCAACGGACGCGACGACGACTGCGACGGGGTGACCGACGAGGGTTGCGACGACGCGGACGCCGATGCGGATGCCGACGGCGATGCGGATGCCGACGCTGCCGCGGACGACGCCGCCTGCGTCCCGGACTGCTCGGGGCGCGAGTGCGGCCCCGACCCGGTCTGCGGCACCTCCTGCGGCCCCGCGTGCGCGGTCGACGAAACGTGCGGCGCCGAGGGCCGCTGCGTCGTCTCGGCCGACGGCGAGTGGTCCGAGGTCGCCGCCGGGACGTTCCTGATGGGCTCGCCGGAGACCGAGCTGGGCCGCTCTCCCAACGAGACGCAGCACGCGGTCACCCTGACCCGCTCCTTCGCCATCCGGCGGTCCGAGGTCACCCAGGCGGCCTTCGAGGCGCGCATGGGCTACAACCCGTCCCAGCACGCGGACTGCGCGGAGTGCCCGGTCGAATCGGTGACCTGGCACGAGGCCGCGGCCTACTGCAACGCCCTGTCGGCGGCCGCCGTCCGGGCGCCGTGCTACGCCTGTTCCGGGAGCGGCGCCGCGACAAACTGCGCGCCGACCGGCACGTTCGCCACGCCGTACGACTGCCCGGGCTACCGCCTGCCGACCGAGGCGGAGTGGGAGTTCGCCGCGCGGGCCGGCGACGGCCGGGCCACCCACAACGGCGACCTCGACACCGCCCACCTGGTCTGCGAGCAGCCCAACGACGTGCTCGACGGCATCGCCTGGTTCTGCGGCAACGCGGTGAGCGAGACGCAGCCCGTCGGACGGCTGGCCCCGAACGCCTGGGGCCTGTACGACGTGTCGGGCAACGTCAGCGAGTGGTGCGACGACCGGCTGGAGTTCGTCCGCGACTACGGGCCGGAGCCCGTCACGGACCCCGTGGGTTCGGCCACGGGCTCCGCAGCCATCGTCCGCGGTGGAGGTCACCGCTCGGTGGCCGTCGTCGTCCGGGCCGCCACCCGCTACGCGGCCTCCTACCCCAGCAACCCCCAGACCGGCTTCCGTCCCGTCCGCACCCTGCCGTAGTGCGGACGCGCGCGTCCACACCTTCGAGGCCTAGAACACGTCCGCGGTCAACAGGATGATCGGCGGAGCCAACGCCGCAACCGCAAGGACCACCGTGGCCGTCGTCAGCCCGGTCTTCTGCCTGCGACGCGCCAGGAACGCCAGGACCAGACCCGCAAGCGCCAGACCACCGGAGACGAAGACCAAAGCCTGGCAACGACCCCGCAACTCGTCGCGCCGGCTTCCCATCCGATCCACCGCCTCCTCGAAGCCGGGCGGCATGTCGGAACGCGCCGCCATCGGGAAGGCCGCCATCCATGCCGCGTGCACGTCCCCATACTCCCGCATCGGCCCGGCAACACCGTAGAGACCGGTGACCAGCGCCGCCAGAACCACGATCGGAGCGAGCAACTTCATCGTCAACCTCCTCCACCAGGGCCGGCCCACCGCGCAACCGAATCTCGTTGTCGCGGCGACAACCGGGCGCCGGCGGCAACCGCCCCCGCACTCTGCCGAGGATCCTCCGTTTCGGCAACTCGATTTCCACCCACTCCCATCCGACCGGACCGCTCGCACCCGACTCGACCTGCCCGGGGCCGAACACGACCCGCCCCGCCCCGCGAGCGGTCCAGCGCGCGGGCCGAAGCCCGCCGTTCGGATCGGAATGCCCGGCCGGCCGCGAGGGCGGGACTAGCCCGCGGCGGCGTCGCCGCAGGAGGCGTCGAGCAGGCGGGAGGTGCGCAGATACGCGCGCGCCGATTCGACCTCGACCTCGGTCGCGTCGCGCCACCAGCACATCCCGAAGGGCGAGGTCTGCAGGGCCTGGACGCCCAGCGGCGCGATGTAGCCGATCACCAGCTCCCCTGGCTCGGCCGCCGCGCCGCGCCGCGCGCCGACCTTGGCCAACGTCGCCTCTCCCAGCACCTCGGTCAGGCTGCGGAAGTCGACCGCGCGGAGGAAGTCGCGCATCTGACTCAAGCCGCCCGGAAAGCCGAAGTCGCGACCGGCGGCGTGGAACCCGTAGTCCAGCGCGTCGGCGCCGAGCCGGAACGGCAGGTCGACCTTGAACCCGCCGGCCACCAGCGGCGACGGCAGCGGCGCGTGCGTGCCGTCCTGCGCGACACGGACGTTCACTCCCCAACCGTCGAGGATCAGCTTGGCGAAGAAGTCCCGCCCCACCACGTGCCGCACCACCGGCCGGAACGCCGGCGGGAACCCGCCCGCACGCCCGAGGTACAACCCGCGACGCAGCTCCGGCGGCCGCAGCGCACGACCGGCGCTCCAGGCCGCCCCGATCTCCTTCGGCGTCAGCTCCGCGAACAGGTCGATCGCCTTCTGTCGGTCCATGCCGGCAGCCTAGGCGCGGACCGGGCCCGGGGGCAAGGGCCGCCGCGCACCGTCGGCCAGCTCCGCCAGCAGCGCCGCGTACCGCGGCAGGACCCGCGCCGCCGCGAACTGAACGGTCAGCGCCCGCCGGTCCGCCCGCCCGGAAACCACTGCTGCAGGAGCTGCTTTCCG
>CAZMRP010000491.1:0-4554 GCA_964568275.1 uncultured Myxococcales bacterium | reverse complement strand
ATCCACCGTCTGGGCGACGTCGACGACGGCACGACCCAGATGGACTGGATGGTCCAGGAGCAGGAGCGCGGGATCACCATCACCTCCGCCGCCACCACCTGCTTCTGGCGGGACCATCGGATCAACGTCATCGACACGCCGGGCCACGTCGACTGCACGGTCGAGGTCGAGCGCAGCCTGCGGGTGCTGGACGGGATGATCGCGGTGTTCTGCGCCGTCGGCGGGGTCGAGCCGCAGAGCGAGACGGTGTGGCGGCAGGCGGATCGCTACCAGATCCCCCGCCTCGCCTTCATCAACAAGCTGGACCGGCTGGGGGCGAGCTTCCCCGACGCCGTGCAGTCGATGCGCGATCGGCTCGGCGCCCGCCCGGTGCCGCTGCAGCTCCCCTGCGGTTCGGCCGAGGACTTCCGCGGGGTGATCGACCTGCTGCGCCGGCGCCTGCTGGTCTGGCACGACGACACGCAGGGCGCCGAGTACCACGAGGAGGACGTGCCCGAGGCGGAGCGCGCGGCGGTGGAGCAGGCGCGGCAGGAGCTGGTCGAGGCCTGCGGCGAGGTCGACGACGAGGTGATGGCGGCGTACGTCGAGGGGCGGGCGTCGGACGAGGCCTCGCTGCTGCGGGCGCTGCGCCAGCTGACGATCTCCGGGCGCGGCGTGCCGGTGCTGTGCGGGGCGTCGCTGCGCAACAAGGGCATCCAGCCGCTGATCGACGCGATCGTCGACCTCCTGCCGTCGCCGCTGGACGTGCCGCCGATCGAGGGGGTCCATCCGGACAAGACGCGCCGGGAGAAGCGCGCGGCGACGGTGGACGGGCCGCTGGCCGCGCTGGCCTTCAAGGTCACCACCGACCAGTTCGCCGGCACGCTGACCTGGCTGCGCCTCTACTCCGGGTCGTTCCGCACCGGGCAGAACGTCTACAACGCCACCAAGGGGAAGCACGAGCGGCTGGGCAAGCTGGTGCGGCTGCACGCGAACAAGCGCGAGGAGGTGCGGGAGGCGTCGGCGGGGCAGATCGTGGCCGCGGTGGGGCTGCGCTTCACCGGCACGGGCGACACGCTGTCCGACGACAAGCATCCCCTGCTGCTCGACCCGATCCCGTTCCCCGAGCCGGTGATCTCCGTGGCCGTGGAGCCCAAGACCAAGGAGGACGAGGAGCGGCTGGGCGGCGCGCTGGCCAAGCTGCAGCTGGAGGACCCGTCCTTCGCCGTGCGGGTCGACGGCGAGACGGGCCAGACGCTGCTGTGGGGGATGGGCGAGCTGCACCTCGAGGTGCTGATCGAGCGGTTGAAGCGGGAGTTCCGGGTGCAGGTCAGCACCGGGCGGCCGCAGGTGGCCTACAAGGAGACGGTCTCGGCGGCGGCGGAAGCCGAGGGCCGGTTCGTGCGGCAGGCCGCGGGCAAGGGCCAGTACGGCCACGTGCGCGTGCGGCTGGAGCCCCACGGCACGGGCAAGGGGATCGCGTTCCGCAACGCGGCGTCGCCGACCGAGGTGCCGGCGGCCTTCCTGACGGCGGTGGAGCGGGGGGCGCGGGACGCGCTGGGGGCCGGGCCGCTGGCGGGCTATCCGATGGTCGACGTGGCCGTGACGCTGCTCGGCGGCAGCTGCCACGAGAGCGACTCGACGGAGATGGCGTTCCACGCCGCGGCGAGCATCGCGGTGCGCGACGGGGCGGCCAGGGCCCAGCCGGCGCTGCTCGAGCCGGTGATGACGGTCGAGGTGGTGACGCCGGACCCGGCGCTGGGCGACGTGCTGGGGGACCTCAAGTCGCGTCGGGGTCGGGTGGTGGGGATGCGGCAGCGCGGCGACCTGCGGCTGGTCGATGCGCTGGTGCCGTTGTCGGGGATGTTCGGGTACGCGACCGACCTGCGCAGCCGTTCGCAGGGCCGGGCGACGTACACCATGCAGTTCGCGCAGTACGAACCCGTGCCGGCGAGCGTGTCGAACAAGGTCATCACGCAGGTGCGGGGCGGTTTGTGAGGCCCGGCCGCCGGGACGGCGGCGGGTGCGAGAAACGGTCGACGGAGAGGGAGACCACATGGCCAACAAGATCCGCATTCGACTCAAGGCCTACGACCACCGGTTGCTCGACAACTCCGCCAAGGAGATCGTCGACACCGCGCTGCAGAGCGGGGCGCGGGTCGCGGGACCGATCCCGCTGCCCACGCAGATCAACCGTTTCACCGTGCTGCGCGGGCCGCACGTGGACAAGAAGTCGCGCGAGCAGTTCGAGATCCGAACGCACAAGCGGCTGATCGACATCCTCGAGCCGACGAACCAGACGATCGATGCGTTGATGAAGCTCGATCTGTCCGCCGGCGTGGACGTCGAGATCAAGTAGGCGAGGTGGGTCATGCCGAAGGTGGACGTCTACGATATCGAACGGAAGAAGGTCGGCGAGCTGGAGCTCGACGAGGCGGTGTTCGGCACCGAGGTCAAGCCGCACCTGCTGCACGAGATGGTGCGGGCGCAGCTGGCGGGCCGCCGGGCCGGCACGCACTACGCCAAGGAGCGCGCCGCCGTCCAGGGCTCGACGCGCAAGCTGTACCGCCAGAAGGGCACCGGTCGGGCCCGGCGCGGCCAGCGGCGGTCTCCGGGCATGCGCGGCGGCGGCCGGACCAAGGCCCCGGTCCCGCGCGACTACTCGATCCGGCCCCCGCGCCAGGTCCGCCGCGCCGCCCTGCGCTCGGCGCTGTCGCTGTTCCGCCAGGAGGGCCGGCTGGTCGTCCTCGACCGGTTCCAGCTGGCCGAGGTGAAGACGCGGCGGGTGGCGGAGGTGCTGGAGCGCTTCGAGGTGGACCGCGGCGTGATCTGCGACGCGGCCGGCAACGCCTCGCTGCGGCTCGCCGTGCGCAACCTGGCGCGGACCGTGTTCCTGCCCCCCGAGGGGCTCAACGTGTACGACCTGCTGAAGGCCGATCGGCTGCTGGTGACCCGCGAGGGCGTCTCGGCGCTCGCCGCGGCGCTGCGGCCGACGACCCGCACGGGCAAGCCCAAGCCGGCCACGCGGAAGGCGAAGGCCGCGGGGCAGGGAGGCTGAGCCGATGAAAGCGCTGGAGAAGGTGCTGGTCCGGCCCCTGATCCTCACGGAGAAGGGGAACCGGATGCGCGAGGGGATGAACAAGTACCTGTTCGAGGTGGCGCCCGAGGCGTCGAAGATCGAGATCCGCCAGGCGGTGGAGAAGCTGTTCGACGTCAAGGTCAAGAGCGTGCGGACGCTGGTGGTGCGCGGCAAGCCCGCGCGGCTCGGTCGTCGGCGCGTGCAGCGGCCGGCTTGGAAGAAGGCCGTCGTGACGCTCGCCGAAGGCAGCAAGATCGAGTACTTCGAGTCCGTGTAGCGGGCGAGCGGAGGAGAGAGCCATGGGGATCAAGATCTACAAGCCGACGTCGGCGGCGCGCCGCGAGACGTCGGGTTTCGACTTCAAGGAGATCACCAAGTCGAAGCCGGAGAAGAAGCTCGCGCGCGGCAAGCGCTCCTCGGGCGGCCGCAACAACCAGGGGCGGACCACCGCGCGCTTCCGTGGCGGCGGCCACCGCCGGCGCTTCCGCGAGATCGACTTCCGGCGCGAGAAGGTCGGCATCCCGGCGCGGGTCGCCGCCATCGAGTACGACCCGAACCGCTCGGCGCGCATCGCGCTGCTGCACTACGCCGACGGCGAGAAGCGCTACATCATCGCGCCGCAGGACCTGGCGGTGGGCGAGGTGGTCGTCTCCAGCCGCAACGCCGACATCAAGGCGGGGAACGTGCTGCCGCTGCGCTTCATCCCGCTCGGCACGACGATCCACGGCGTGGAGCTCAAGCTCGGCAAGGGCGCGCAGCTCGCCCGCGCCGCCGGCACGGCGGCGCAGCTCCTGGCCAAGGAGGGCGACTACGGCCAGGTCCGGTTGCCCTCGGGCGAGGTGCGGCGGGTGCACCTGGACTGTCGCGCGACGATCGGCCAGACGTCGAACCAGGACCACTCGCTGGTGCGCCTGGGCAAGGCGGGGCGGCGGCGCTGGCTGGGCTGGCGGCCGCACAACCGCGGCGTGACGATGAACCCGGTCGACCATCCGATGGGCGGCGGCGAGGGCCGCTCCAAGGGCGGCCGGCATCCCTGCTCGCCGTGGGGCCAGAAGTCCAAGGGGCTCAAGACGCGGACGCGCAAGGTCTCCGACGCGTTCATTCTCAAGCGCCGGCGCTAGGACGCGCGGGGCACGGAGGGTAGCAACGTGGCCAGGTCGATCAAGAAGGGGCCGTTCATCGACGATCACCTCCAGGCGAAAGTGCTGGAGGCGCAGAAGTCGAAGAGCAAGCGGATCATCCGCACGTGGTCGCGGCGCTCGACGATCACCCCCGAGTGCGTGGGGCTGACGTTCGCCGTGCACAACGGCAAGAAGTTCGTGCCGGTGTTCGTCGAGGAGAACATGGTCGGGCACAAGTTCGGCGAGTTCGCGCCGACGCGCACGTTCCACGGGCACTCGGGAGACCGCAAGGTCGCCAAGAGCGCGGGCGTGCGCGGCGGTGCGCCGGGCGGTGCGCCGGGTGCGGCTCCGGCGGCGGCTCCGGCGGCTCCGGCG
>CAZMRP010000490.1:0-4555 GCA_964568275.1 uncultured Myxococcales bacterium | reverse complement strand
GGGGCCTGGGGCTGCGGCGCCTGGGGCGCGAAACCGGCGGCCTGCGGCGCGGCGGGCGGCTGCGGCGCGTAGCCCGGCGCCTGGGGCGCGAAACCGGCCATGCCGGGGGTCCCGCCCATCGGCATTTGCGGCATCATCATCGGCATCGGCGCCATCATGAAGCCGCCGCCCATCATCGCCGGCTGCGCGGCGGCGGGCTTGGCGGCGGTGGGCCAGCTCTTCTTCGGCTTCTGCAGCAGCACGGCGGTCGGGGCGGCGACCTCGTCGAGCACGAAGTCCTGCTGGCCCGAGGCCAGCTCGGCGCCGCAGTAGTCGCACTTCGGGGAGTCGGTCGCGGTGACGACCGGGGCGCCGCAGGACTTGCAGCGGTCGCCCGACAGGCCGTACTTCGTGGCCACGCCGGCCTTGCGCACCAGCACCAGCACGTTGGTCGACGGGACGGGGGCGGCCTTGGGGGCGTAGGCGGCGGACCAGCGGATCCGCACCAGCGCGCGGTCCATCCCGCCCTCGCCGCCGGGCTCGGCGCCCACCAGGTCGGCCGAGCCGACGGCGACGCGCTCCAGCGTGCCCTGGCCGCCGCCCACGCCGCCCGCGCCGGCCTCCTGGGCCACGAAGCCGGACATCCGTTCGGTGGACAGCTTGCGGATCGCGGCCGGGTTGCGCGTCACGCGCGCCTCGATCCACTTCCAGAACAGGAACGACGCGCGGTCCTCGATCTGCTGCCGGTTGAACTGCGGGTCGACCGCGCGCAGCTCCTCGAGGCCGGGGATCCGGTCGCCGGCCGACGACGGGCGCCATTCGGAGGCCTGGGTGATCTCGGCCAGCACCCAGCCGTACTCGCCGGAGTTGACCAGCGCGTGGCAGAAGGGACACTCGACGACGTCCCCCACCGGCTGGTCGGCGCCGCAGTTCGGGCAGCGCCCCTCGATGATCGTCTGGCCGGCCTTGGTCTGCGCCCCCGGCCGCCGCAGGAACGACCACACCTCGACGTACTTCGCCAGCTTGGCCTTGCCGAGCAGCTTCTGCTGCGCGGCGGCGTCGGCCGTCGCGGGCACGTCGGCGTCGCGGGCGCGGCCGGCCACCCGGACGTGGATCGTGTCGAAGAACGTGTCGCGCTCCACGGAGATGATCGTCGGGCGCTCGAGGGTCGACTCCGCCATCATGTTCCGCACGCCGTGGGCCCGGTTGATCGCGATCAGAGCGGTGAACCGGTTGTACACGCCGTCCGAGAGCAGCCGGCGGGCGGGGCGCATGTCGCCGCCGTTCCAGGCCTGTTGGACGGCGAGCACGATCTTCGCGACCTCGGTCGTGAACCCCGGCTCGGTGATTTGCGGGTCGCGGTCGGCGAGCTGGCGGATGTCGGGGTTCAGTCCCTGCAGCGCCGACGCTTCGAGGTCGCGCACGGCGGCCTTCGTCGTGCGGTTCGGGTTCACGTAGTGCCAGACCACCGCGCCGCCGATCACCAGGCCCAGCAGCGGGAAACCGACGAGCGGGTAGTGGACGCACAGGTCGACCAGGTAGATCGCCAGGTTGATGACCAGCCAGACCCCGCCGTCGTCGCCGCCGCCCCCGCCGCCGCCGCCGGAGTAGTTCTGGCCGCCGCCGGGGCGGGCCGCGGCGAGCGCCGCGTCGAGCAGCAGCAGCGTTCCCACGGTGAGCACCGCCGGCAGCCACGGCCAGACCCGCAGCCGCCGGGCGAACGTCGCGCCGCCGTGTCGCCATCGGTCGAGTCCCGGGATTCGCATGCCCGACGCCTCCCGAACGCAAGGGTAGGCGGAGCGGGGGCGAGAATCAACGACCTCAGCGCAGGAACGGATTCGTCCGCCGTTCGCGGCCGAGGGTCGTCTCCGGGCCGTGGCCGCAGTAGACGTCGATGTCGTCGCCCAGCGGCAGCAGGCGTTTCTCGATCGATGCGATGAGCTGCTCGTGGGAGCCGCCGGGGAAGTCGCTGCGGCCGATCGAACCGGCGAACAGCGTGTCGCCCGCGAACAGGACCTTGCCGACGAGGAAGCTGACGCCGCCGGCGGTGTGCCCCGGGGTGTGGATGACCTTGATCCGCAACGAGCCGAACGACAGCTCCTGGCCGTCCTCGAGGTAGCCCGTGGGTTTCGGCGCGGTGCCCGCGCGGACGCCGAACATCCGGCCCTGCTCCTCCAGCCCGTCGAGCCAGTACTGCTCCTCCGGGTGCACCAGGAACGGGACCTGATGCTTCTCGAGGATCCGGCCGACGGCGCCCGCATGGTCGATGTGGGCGTGGGTCAAGAGCACGGCGTGGATCTTGACCCCGAGCTGCTCGGCCGTCCGCAGGATGCGCCCCGGATCGTCGCCGGGGTCGATGATCACGGCGTCGAGAGTCGCGGTGTCGTGGACCAGGAAGGCGTTCTCGACGAACGGTCCGGTGACGATGGTGTTCACTTCAATGCTCATGGCGGGCGCAGTATAAGGAACGACGGGCCGCGAGTCATGTCC
The DNA here is from genome assembly GCA_964568275.1 of uncultured Myxococcales bacterium. GTDB lineage: Bacteria > Myxococcota_A > Polyangia > DRWM01 > JAAZOP01 > JAAZOP01. The sequence continues at coordinate 2,086 of CAZMRP010000490.1, read as the reverse complement.
CGGCGGCCCCCGGGAGGGCGGAATGGTCGAGCCGTGGCCGGTGGAGGAGGAAGAGGAGCTGACCTCGTTCCGCATCGGCGGACTGGTGCGGATGCGCCTGCGCTCGCCGCGCACCGGGAAGGCGCACACCTTCTACGAGCTGCGGTTCCCCGACTGGGTGAACGTCGTGGCGCTGACCGAGGACGGGCGGGTGCTGCTGATCCGGCAGTTCCGGGCCGGGACGCGCAGCCTGACGCTCGAGATCCCGGGCGGCCTGGTCGAGCCCGGCGAGGAGCCGCTGGCGGCGGCCCGGCGCGAGCTGCGCGAGGAGACCGGCTACGAGGCGCCGACCTGGCGCCCGCTCGGGGCGGTGCTGCCCAACCCCGCGATCCAGGGCAACCGCTGCCACACCTTCCTGGCGCTCGGCGCCCACCGGGTCGGCGAGCCGCAACTCGAGGCGGCCGAGGACATCGACGTCGAGCCGATGCCGCTGGCGGAGCTCCCGGACCGGGTGGCGGACGGGACGATCGACCACACGCTGGTCCTGTCGGCGTTCCTGCGGCTGTGGATCGATGGGGGCGTGGCGCCGGCGCTGGCGGCGGCGGGCGCGCGGGCGGCCGGGGGAGGGATCGAATGAAGCGCAAGAAGCGGCGGGAGGAGCAGGCCGAGGTGCTGCACGGGGCGCCGCCGCCGAAGACGGGGCTCTTCCGGCCGTTCGAGGGGCTCAAGGACAGGCTGCCGCCGCCGGTTCCGGCGCCGCCGTCCAAGCGGCGCGTGGTGCCGGCCGCCAAGCCGCCCGAGGAGCGCGAGGGGCCGTCGTTCGAGTCGGCGATGTCGGGCGTCGCACCGCTCGAGCGCGGCCACGTTCCGACGCGCCGTTCGGTGCCGCCGCCGCCGCCGGCGGAGGACGAGTTCGAGGCGGCGGAGCGTTTCCTCTCGGCGCTCGTCGAGGGGGAGCTGTCGTTCGACTTCGCCGACACCGACGAGTACCTCGAGGGCAAGGTCCAGGGGCTCGACCAGCGGCTGGTGCAGAAGCTCCGCAAGGGCCAGTACGCGGTCGAGGGGCACATCGATCTCCACGGGCTGGACCGGCACGAGGCGCGGGTGACGCTGCGGGACTTCGTGGAGCGGGCGCAGGCGGACGGCAAGCGCTGCATCCTCGTCATCCACGGCCGGGGGCTCGGGTCCCCCGACGGGATCCCGGTGCTGCGCGAGCGGATGAAGGACTGGCTGAGCCGCGGCGCGATCGGCAAGCGCGTCCTCGCCTTCACCTCCGCCCGCCCCGTCGACGGCGGCACCGGCGCGGTCTACGTGCTGCTGCGAAGGTGAACGGCCCGGGCTTGACCTCTGCCCGCCCGGTCGGTCGGCCTTCGTTCGCCGGTCTCCACCTTGCCAATCTCCGCGCTTGACCGGCTCGGGTTCGCGCGTCACGATCGGTGTCGTTGGCAACGTGAACACGTCGGGCCAGCCGACCGGCGGAGGGAGGGGACCGATGGACCAGCGGTTTTCGCGGTTGATCGAAGTCGGTGTCGTTTGCGCGCTGCTCGCGACGTTCGGCGGGGGATGCCGAACGATGACCCTGCGGGGGGGGGGGACTCCTCGCCGACTGGCTGAGCCCGGGGCATTCTTCCTCCCTGTACACGCGTGATCGGGGCGAGTACTTGCCGGTGGCCGCGGAGTTCTGGTCACGACCGGACATGCTTGACAGCTTCGAACGGCTGTTCGACGCGGTCCGGGCAAGGGTCGATCTTCTCAACGAGACCGTGACGGTGTGGGTGGAGGCGGACGATGTTCTTGCCTCCGCTGGCCCCGACGGAGCGTTGCTTCGTTGGGATGCGAGCCTCGGCGGAACGCCGATCTTCGAGGCGACCTTCGACGAAATCGACTCCGGCTATAGGGATTTGTGCGAGCCATCGCCCGGGGCAGGCTGTAGGGCCGCCCGCCACGGCTACGGCTGTCCGCTGCAGCCGCCCTGCGATCCGATGGCAGGCTTCCGGAGGCAGTTGGACGACAGCCTGCCGGCGGACACGGAGTTGGGTGCGCTGTCGTTGACCCTGACCCACATCAAGGCAAGGTGGCTGCCGCCGGAGTTCCCGACATCGCCGCC
>CAZMRP010000489.1:0-4559 GCA_964568275.1 uncultured Myxococcales bacterium | reverse complement strand
CCGGCCGGTCCGGCGAGCCGGTCCCGGTTCGGCCGCAGGCGGCGAGCCACAGCACGAGCGCCGCGCGCGGCGCGAGTTGCAGCAGGCTGGATCGCAGCGTCATCGGGCTCCCACCCCTCCCGCACTGCGGCGGGTCGCGAACCACTAGCATCGTCCGTCCGTTCGTGTACAGTCCGCGGCCGAGGCTGCGCGCGGCGCGGCGGGAGGGAGACGATGTCGGCGTTCTCATCGAACATGCGCGTGCTGCTCTGCAACCAGTGTCTCGCGCCGGTCCAGGCTCCGACCTCCGGCGGGCAGGTGGCCTGCCAGCGCTGCGGGACCGTCAACCCGATCCAGCCCCGCGACGACCGCACCCCGCTGGCGCCCCCGGGCCGGCCGACGATCCCGGAACCGGATCGGATCAACCGGCTGCGGGCCCAGGACGGCAAGCCGTGGCTGCCGCCGCCGTCGATCCAGTCGCTGTTCGAGGGCGGGGGCATTCCCGACTGGAAGGTCCAGGAGGCGATGGCCGTCTGGAACCAGGCGCGGATGGAGCTGCGCCAGACGGCGAGCTTCGACGCGGGCGAGCGGCTGGTGTTCCTGACCAGCCTGCTCGGCAGCCGGTTCGGCCGGGCCAACGAGCCGTGGGTCCAGCGCGGGCTGCTCGAGGGAGCGCTCGACGTCGTCACGCTGCCCCGACAGCGCCAGATGATGCGCGGGGCGTTGGCTCGCTCGGCCGGCCGGGACGGCGACTGGGCCTCGGCCGAGGCCTGGCTGGCGCCCTGCGACCCGCAGTCCGACGACCTGGAGTCCGACTCCGAGTGGCGCGTCTCGCGCGCCTACCTCGACACCGGCCGCCGCGACTGGAACGCCGTGATCAGCGTGCTCGGCCGCGCGCCCGACGAAGTCCCGATCCGCGACTCGATGGACACGCTGGCCGCCGTCCTGCGCGCCAACGCCTGGGAGCAGGCCGGCCAGCTCCCCACGGCCACCCAGCTCCTGATGATGGAGATGGCCAAGGGGGCCCACTCCCGCGACACGATGCGCCGGATCGTCGAGTACCACGCGCCGCTCGGGCTGTGCCCCGGCAGCTTCGCCGCGGCCGACGCCCAGTACACCCAGGAGGCGGCCAAGGTCGCCGGGGCGTCGATGGGCGGCGGCGTCGGCGGCTTCCTGTTCTTCCTGGGCGGGCTGTTCCTGGTCGTCTCCGCCGGACTCGGCATCTGGGCCGCCGTCGACCGCTCGACGGCCTCGACGAGCGCGCTGAGCGTGCTGACCGGGCTGGTGCCGGCCGGGCTGATCATGTTCTTCATCGGTCGCGGGCTGCGCAACAGCGCCAAGCGCGCCGAGCGGCTGCGGCTGCACGGGCTGCGCGGACAGGGCACCGTGCTGGGGCTCGAGCGCACCGGGACGGAGATCAACAACGTGCCGATGATGCGCATCCGCCTGCGCGTCCAGCTCCCGGGGATGCCGCCCTACGAGGCCGAGACCAAGATGCTGATTCCGCCCCAGGTGATGGCGCAGCTGACCCCCGGAGTGGGCGTCTCGGTGCGTGTCGACCCGCAGAACCCCGCCGACGTGATGATCGAGGGCGCCTAGCTAGCGTTCCACGCGCTCCAGCAGCAGCGGCACCGCGGGCGGCGGCGCGTCGCCCACGGCGATCGCCTCGCCCAGCCGGCGGACGACGTCGGCCGCGGCGGGCTCGTCGCGGTGGTGCACGACGACCAGCGGGTCGTTCTTCTCGACCCGGTCGCCCACGTTGCGCTCGAACTCGAATCCCACGCCGTGGTCGACAGCGTCGCTCGACACCCGTCGACCGGCGCCCAGTTCCACGTTGAGCCAGCCGACGGTTTCGCAGCCGATCGAGACGAGCCACCCGGCCCGCGGGGCCCGCAGCGTGGTCTGTCGCGGCGCGCGGGCGAACCGGCGGTAGTCGTCCAGCGCCCGCGGGTCGCCCCCCTGCGCCTCGACCATGCGGCGGAAGCGCTCGAGGCCGCTGCCGTCGGCGATGGCGGCCCGCAGCCTGGCCCGGGCCTGGGCGTCGTCGTCGGCCTGCCGGCCCAGGCGCAGCATCTCGGCCCCGAGCGCCAGCGTCAGCTCGAGCACGTCGGCCGGCCCGCGCCCCTGGAGCACCTCGAGCGCCTCGATCGTCTCCAGCGCGTTGCCGGCGGCCCGGCCGAGCGGCCGGTCCATGCGGGTCAGCAGGGCGGTGAGCGGCTTGCCGTAGGCGAGGGCGGCGGCGACGAGCGCCCGGGCCAGCGTTCGCGCCTCCTCCGCCGTCTTCATGAACGCCCCGTCGCCGACCTTGACGTCGAGCACCAGGGCGTCGGCACCCTCGGCCAGCTTCTTGGAGAGGATGCTGGCGGTGATCAGCGGGATCGACTCGACCGTCGCGGTCACGTCGCGCAACGCGTAGATCCGGCGGTCGGCGGGCGCCAGCTCGGCGGTCTGGCCCACCATCGCCACGCCGCAGGCGGCGACGATCTCGCGGAAGCGCTCCACCGGCTGGTCGGTGCGGAAGCCGGGAATCGCCTCGAGCTTGTCCAGCGTCCCGCCGGTGTGGCCGAGGCCGCGGCCGGACATCATCGGCACCGGCACGCCGCAGGCGGCGACCAGCGGCGCCAGGCACAGCGAGACCTTGTCGCCGACGCCGCCGGTCGAGTGCTTGTCGACCTTGACGCCGGGGACCCCGGAGAGGTCGACGACGATTCCTGAGCGGACCATCGCGTCGAGCCACGCGCGCAACTCGTCGAGCTCGAGGCCCCGGAACACGATCGCCATCAGCAGCGCCGACATCTGGTAGTCGGGCAGCTCCCCGCGGGCGAAACCGAGCACGATCTCCCGGACCTCGTCGGGCGTCAGTCGTCCCCCGTCCCGCTTCCGTCGAATGATCTGGGGCAACGGCAGCATCGGCACCTCCGCTCTCCGCCGGAGGCTAGCGGTCCGGCCGCTCGCGGGCAACTTGTCGGCGCGCCCCCAGGTCACGTTGCGCGTCCGCCGTCCCCGATGCTACAACCACCGCGCCTGGAAGGAGGGGCCGCCCATGCGCCCAATCGTCGGCTCGCTCGTCGTTCTCGCCGCCCTGTCGACCGGTTGCCCGTTCTACACGGTCCGGCCCGCGCCGCGTCCCGTGACCCCGGTCGGACCTGCGCCGATCACCCCCGTCGGCGTGGTCGGCGGGCCCGTCGCCCGCATGGTCGACGTCCACGTCGTCAACGGCACCGGCCAGGTCGTCTGCTACCTGCACGTCTCGCCGGCCAGCGACACCCAGTGGGGCGACGACCGGCTCGGGGCGCAGACCTTGCCGCCGGGCGCCGCGCTGCGCGTGCAGCTCGACAGCCGCTACCCGACCTGGGACCTGCTGGCGCAGGACTGCGACCGCGGGGCGCTCGCCGAGCTGCGGGACCAGCCGCTGCCGGCCGACGGCAACTTCTACCTCGGGGCGTCCGCGCCCGTCCCGCCCCCCGTCGAGCTGCCGCCCCAGCCGGTCCAGGTACGGCTGGTCAACGACTCGGGGGTCGAGATCTGCTACCTGATGGTCTCCGAGGTCGGCGCGCCGTGGGGCGACGACCGCCTGGGGTCCGACCAGACCATCCCGTCGGGCGAGGAGGTGATCCTCGAGCTCGACGCGAACCTGATGTGGGACTACAAGGCCGAGGACTGCAGCCACGCGTTGATCACCGAGCAGTACAACGTGCTCGTGTTCGCGGGGGCCGTGTGGTCGATCCGCAACACGCACGGCGCGGGGGCGGTTGCCGGCGGGGGCGACCTGGTTTCCGCGCCGGCCCCGGTCGCCGCGGGCGGCCGGGGCATCAACCGCCGGCACGCGGTGGCGGCCGCGGGCTATCTCGGAGCCTCGGCCTCCGACCTGACCGACCTGCTGCGCGGCGACTGCAGTTTCATCGATAACTCGGACCTGGCGGACTTCTGTCGGGGGGACTGCAGCTTCATCGACAACTCCGACGTGGCGGACCTGTGCCGGGGGGACTGCAGCTTCATCGACGACTCGGACCTGGCGGACTTCTGCCGGGGGGACTGCGGCTTCGTCGACGACTCGGACCTGGCGGACCTGTGCCGGGGGGACTGCAGCTTCATCGACGACTCCGAGCTGGCCGACGCCTGCCGCGCGCTGTAGCGCGCCGCCCGGACCCGCCTGCGGCGGTCGATCCCGGAAAACCTGCTTTGCACAAAACTCGTTCTGCACCGTTGCGCGGATGTTCACCTTGTGGCAGCTTGACGCCATGCGTGTGCGCAAACCGCTTCCGATCCTGGTCCTCGTTGCGACGCTCGTCGCCGCGGGGTGCGTCGTCAACGAAGGGGAGCCGGTCGACCTCGGCGGCCAGGACGTGTTGCTGACGCTCCTGCACACCTCCGACATCCACTCGCGGCTGCTGCCCTACGACATGCAGATCGGCGCGGTCGATCGGCGGCTCGGGCTGCAGCAGGAGAACGGACCGTTCGGCGGCGCGGCGCGGCTGGCCTACCTGGTGAAGCGCGAGCGGGGACGTTCCGGCCGGTCGCTGTACGTCGATACCGGCGACCCGTTCCAGGGCGCGCCGATCTTCAACTTCTTCGAGGGC
>CAZMRP010000488.1:0-4565 GCA_964568275.1 uncultured Myxococcales bacterium | reverse complement strand
CCCGCCGGCGAGGAGTGCGTGAACGGCTACTGCCGCCCGATCCCGCCGCCGGCGGAGTGCCAGTTCACGTCGATCTACTTCGACTACAACAAGGACAACGTCCGCCGCGACCAGCGCGATGTCGCCCAGGCCAACCGGACCTGCATGGGCGAGCACAACCGGACGCTGAACCTGACGGGGTACTGCGACGAGCGCGGCAGCGAGGAGTACAACATGGCGCTCGGGCAGCGCCGTGCCGACGCCGTCCGCCGCTACATGATCAACCTCGGCGTGTCGAGCCGCAGCATCGGCAGCGCCAGCAGCCGGGGGAAGCTCGAGTCGCGCCGCTGCTACGACGAGGCCTGCTGGCAGCAGGACCGCCGCGTCGACTTCCGGGACTAGTCCTTCGTGAGCCCCCGCCCCTCCCGCCTGCCGGCCCAACCGGCGCGCCGTGCGGTGCCCTCGGTTCTTCTCGCCGCCCTCGTGCTTCCAGCCCTCCCCGGCTGCTTCTGGTTCACCTCGGCCGCCCAGGGCGAGGCGCTGCGCCGCGACACCGACTCGCTGCGGATCGACGTCGACATCATGCGCGAGAGCCTCGACGTGGAGCGGGCGCGGTTCCGCGACATGGTCAACGAGGCACAGCTGCAGGTGCAGGAACTGGAGCGGCTGCTGCAGCGGACGACGGACCTCCTGACGCGCAACAGCGCGGACTTCGGCGCCGAGTTCGAGGAGCTGAAGGGTGAGGTGGCGCGGCTGCGGGGGCGGACCGACGAGGTGTTGGCGGCGATGCGGGAGGTGGGCGCGGCGGCCGCGACCCAGACCCGCCGGCTGGACCGGCTCGAGCGCGCGGCGGGGCTCGACCCGGAGATCGACCCCGACGAGGCGCCGGCGACGGCGGACGAGCTGTGGGCGCGGGCGGGCGAGCTGGTGACGCAGGAGAGCTACGGCACGGCGCGGGCCTACTACCGGCTGTTCCAGTCGCGCTACGCCGACGACCCGCGCAAGGGCCAGGCCGACGCGGAGATCGGCGCGGCCTACGCGATGGACGGGCGCTACGGCGACGCCATCGCGGTGCTCTCCGAGGTGGCGCGCTCGCAGCCCGACGCGGCCTACATGGACCGGGTGTACTACTACACCGGGTTGTCGCTGGTCGGGCTGGGGCGCTGCGACGAGGCGAAGACGCTGCTGCGGACGATGATTCGCAAGTTCCCGCAGTCGACGCTCAAGCCGCCCGCCGACCAGCTGCTCGAGCAGATCCGCACCGACACCCGCTGCCGCTGAGGGCTGAGGCCGGACGGCACGCCTTGACGGGCCGCGCCGGCGCTGGTACCGCTCGCGAGTCGCGCGCGGACGCCGCGGCGACCGGGCCGTTAGCTCAGTTGGTAGAGCATCGGACTTTTAATCCGGCGGTCGCGGGTTCGAGACCCGCACGGCCCACCGTGATGTCAAGGACTTGGCGGTAGTCGGCGCGGGGGGTGCCTACTCGAGTGCCTACTGCCACGTCCAGCGCGGCCGATTCCTCGCCCTCCCCCTCGACCCGCCGCGACCGCTCAGAATCGAGCGGCACGACGTTGCCGGTGGACGGCGCCGCGAAGTCCAACCTGTCCACCCCGGTGCGGCCCCATTCCGGTTGGAAGTGGCTGTATCGCTCGGTCAACGCGATGGTGCTGTGACCGAGGATGCGCTGCAACTCGAAGATGGACCCGCCCCGGCGGACGTACTCGCTGGCAAACGAATGCCGCAGCGCGTGCGGCGTCAGCACCGGCACCTCGGCTCGCTGGCACAGGTTCCTGAACCACCGCGACATCGCCTTGCCGTGGTAGCGCAGCCTCCCGGTGTGCGGGTCGGGGAAGCACAGCCCCTCGGGCGTCGTCGGACACTCGGCCTGCCACACCGCCAGCATCCGCCGCAGCGATGCCGCCAGCGGCACCCGGCGAGGCTCGCCGCTCTTGGTCGTCGGCGCATCCCACGACCGGCGAACGATCATGATGCCGGTGGTGGTGTCCACGTCCTGCCAGAGCATTCCGGCAGCCTCGCCGATCCGGCAACCCGTGTAGGCCAGAGTCGCAACGAATGCGCGGTCGCCCGGCTCGGCCGCAGCGATCAGCTTGCCGAGTTCGGCCCCGCTGAACCACCGGAAGGGACGGTTGCGCGGTTCCTTCGGGAGATTCTCCGGCAGCACGCGGCGGAACGGCGTCTCACCGAGCAGGCCATCGCGCACGGCGTCCGACAGGATCTTCCGTGCGAGGGCGAGCACGCGGCGCACCGTCGCCGGGCTCTTGGCGCGCTCGAGCATCGTGCGCGCCAGCGCCTCGATCATCTCGGGGCGGATGTCGCGCAGCCGCAGGGCGCCGAACGGCTCGCGCAGCCAGGTGCGAAAGCGGCTCGCGTTGTCGGTGTGCGACCGCTTGACCTTGTTGCGCTCGAGCCACGCCTCGGCGACCGCGCCGAACAGTTCCCGTCCGCTCGGGTCGGCCTCGCCGCGACCGGCTGCGGCGACGGCCTCGGCGAGTTTCTCCTGCGCCCGCTCGAGCACGGTCGTGCCGGTGGAGCGCCACACCATGCGGCCCCGGCCATCCTGGTAGCGCATCTGCCACGGGGCACGCCTCCACGCCTTCGTGCCGCGCTTGGGTCGCTTGAACAGGCAGCCCTTCATCGCCGCCCCCTACTTGGACCCGCGGATGATCCGCGTGCTGACGGTGCGCGTCTTGGTCGGCTCGCGCGTGATCCGCGTGCTGACGGTGCGCGTCGGCGACTCGGCCTCCGTCGCCGCCGTATCGCGCTCGAGTTGTGCGAGGCCAATGGACAGCGCCAGCCGGATGACCTTCGCGCGGTCCACCTCGCCCCCAACCTCCATGCGCCGGTCGTCCTCGAGCAGCGGCACCAGCGCGTCGAGCCGTTCGACCATCTGTTCCGGCAGCCGCATCGGAACGTGCTTCATCTTGCCCATGTCGTCCGCCTCCATGTCGGGACAAGCCAACTCGCCCCACAGCATCGCGGCCGTGCGCGCAGCCAGTTCCGGGCTACGTTCCACGCCGCCGCCGATCAGGTCAAGGCCCGCGACCACTCCGGCCGCATCGGGACCGTTCTCGATCATGCCGCCATCGCCTCCTGCACGGGCAGCAGCGCCCGCACCGTCTTGGGGTTCCACGGCCGACCGCAGCGCGGCAGCAGGCCACGCGCCTCGAGCGCCGCGCCGATCTGCCGCAGGCTCATGCCCTGCTCGCGCAGCTTGCGCGCCGCGACGACGATCCGCATCTCGGGCTGGTAGGTGTCGAGGTGGACGCCATCGGCCGCGAGCCGGTAGCCGTAGGGCACGTCGCCGCCGAGCTTCTCGCCGCGCGACCGCTTGACCGCCAGCGCCGCACGGGTCCGAGCACGAATCATCGCCCGTTCGTACTCGGCGAACGCATCGATCATCCGGCGCATGAGCACGGCGCCGGGGTCGTCGCCCTCGGTGCCTTCGCCTGCCGCCGACAGCACGCGAGCGCCAGCGCGCTCGACGAGCCGCTCGGTCATCGCCGCCACAATCGGGTCACGCGCCAGCCGGTCGCGCTTGGCTACGAGCAGCACGCCAGCGCCGTGCTCGGCCACCGCGTCGAGCGCCTCGATCAGCGCCGGGCGCTTGTCCAGCGGAGCCGCCCCGCTGACGCCGTGGTCCTCGTAGCAGGCGACGAGCCGGGCGCCGTTGGCCTTGCACCATCGGTCCATCGCCGACCGCTGTGCCTGCGGGCCGAGGTTCTGGTCCTCGGTGCTGACCCGGCAGTAACCCACGACCACCTTCGGATTGCCGCTGCGGTTCGCCTTTCCCATCTCGTCGTCCTCCCTCAACCACAAACGTAGCACAGACGTGCGACCTGTCAAGGGGGATCTGTTACCCATCGTTGGAAGGGTAGCGGCGAGGACGAGCCGGAGGTGTCTCACACGGTCAAACCCCGTACCGCCCGCTCATGCCGCGCAGGTACTCCTCCGCAGCATCCTCGAGTTCCCACCCGCTGAGTTGCCCCACGGGTTTGCCGTCCGGCGTCGTCGGGACGCTACTGGCCGGTGGTCGAGGTGGCGGTCGCAGGCGACCATCCGCCAGTCGTTCGGACACGTCGCGCGCGAGCAGGTGCAACTCCACTTCCTCGCCGTGCTCGTCAACACCGACGACACCTCCTGCCGCATTCATCCGCGCGTGTCGCACGAGCAACACCGCCGTGTCTGCCGCGTTCGGCAGCAGCAGCGCCGCGCATACGTCGCGGCAGGTCCGCCGCACTTGAGCCGCTTCACGTTCTGACAAGTTCATTCGCATCCTCCTGTTCGCCGCCTGCGTCGGCGGCATTCGCTGCGAGTCGTGCATTCGCAGAAGCGTAAGCTTCGCGGATCTTCCCCAACATGGTCGGCACCCCGCATTCGCCCCGCGCGCGTTCGGTCGCGCATCTCGCCTGCGCTCCGTTCGCGATCAGCAACGCCACGAACCGCGCGATCACGGGGTCGGCCTCCTGCGCGCCAGCGACGGGGCAGCCCTGGCAGAACGTCGGCACCCTCGCGCCTTGCGCCGCTGCGACCTTCGCTACTGTGGCACCGAGCCGCGCTGCTGGATC
>CAZMRP010000487.1:0-4565 GCA_964568275.1 uncultured Myxococcales bacterium | reverse complement strand
CCCGCACTCTCGACGAATGTGAGCCGACTACTCCAGCCAAGCGCGGGCGCTAACAACCCCCCCTGCACCGCCACCGCCGCCACCTGTCCGTTCTGCCTTCCCATCTCGTCCCTGCCTACCCGCCCTCTACACTATTTCCAAGGGGGGCAGCTGTCTCACGCATGTTGGCAGAGAGGGCAGGGTGTAGTTCCCAGGCACGGGGCGGCCTCTCAACTCCGTCTTCAGGTACGGGCCGATGATCGCCTGGTGGCTCGAAGTCGGCGGATTCGTCAGGACGATTTCCGCGGCGACGGCCTTCGCGTGTTCGATACGCCCGTCGGGCAGGTAGAAGGGCTCCACCTCGAACTCGCGGTTTCGCACCTCGACTTCCCCGTTGTGCTCCAGCGAATACGGAACAAACGCGGCGCCGTAGCAGCTCTCGGGGGAGGACTCGGGGTCACAGCTTCGGACATTGGTGCCGACGAGGTTCAGCCCGAGGGACTCTATGCGGTAGTTGAAGTTCCAGATCGACATCGGCGTGCCGTAGTAGGGATCGGAGCGCTCGAAACCGTCGAGAGTGACGACGAAGTCGGTCTCCCATGCGCACTGGGCAAGGGGCGACTCGCGCGTGCATTCGCCGCCGGCACTCGTTGCGGTCCGCGGGCAGTAGCAGTGCTCGGTGAACCGTCGTCGGAACGCCTCGCCGGTCCGGTCGGGGCAGGTGTGGGTCGGCAGGTCTCGGGAGCCGGCGACGGCCTGGTAGTCGTGGACCCACGGGACGACGGCGGTCCCCGAACGGTCGACGATGTCCATCAGGCCGTCGTAGGCTTCGAGTTGCATCCGACCGATGAGGACGGATCCCGGGGTGAGCGCGTCGCCCGAGGTCTTGGTGACGGACGGGTAGACGGTGATGTCGATGGCGGTGACGCCGGCCGGGAGCCGGAATCCAATGCCGTTGCGAGCCAACTCGGTGGTGGTCGCCACGGCGTTTGCGAAGATGGGTTCCGGCTGGCCGTCCCACGTGACGACCACGGCGTAGGTCGGCTCGGACTCGCCCTCGAACACGCCGTCGCCGTCAGCGGCATACCAGGTCAGGGCGTAGACGGTGTCGTCAGCGAGACCTTCCACATGCTGGGCGAATCCAGGCCAGCCGTCGGGCAGCGGCCAACTCGCGGTCGTCAGCACCGGTTCCTCGTCTCCGGCACCCGGCACGTACAGTCGGGATACCGCGACCTCCGTGGCGGGTGCGCTGCCGACGCCGGGGAGGGACGCAGTCGCGGAGGCGGCCCACACGCAGCTGCTGTCGAGTCCGGGCTCGCCGCAGATGGCGGGCGTGGTGTTCCACCCAACGGTCTCCTCATCCTCGCCGACTCCGGACGTGCCTACGCTGTCGGAGTGGTAGAGCAGGTTGTAGGCAGAACCCCGGCAGAGGTCGAAGATGCCGACCTTCAGGTCGTCGCGCAGCGAGAGAACGCCGGTGTCCGACCCGTCCGCGAACGGGTAGTCGCTTGGGTAGCTTTCGACGAAGAGCCGCAGCCGGCGAACGTAGTCACCGATGTAGCCGCCGACGAAATCGCCGTTCCAACGATCCCAGGCGGGAGTGCCGATGGCTTCCAGGGAGGCATCGGCGTCGGACTCCGTGTTCAGCCGTACGTCACCGGAGAGGGCGTCGTAGTCGATGCCGTTCATGGAGCAGACGTCGTCGACCCAGTCGGCGGGCGCGGGCACCAGCGACATAGCGCGTCGCATGTCGCCCATGTCGACCCCAAGGCGGAACTCGATGGCGCGTCTCGCCCAGAAGGCGGTTTGCTTGGCCCGGGAGAGGAGTTCGTCGTAGCGGTAGCGATCGGTGGCGAGCCAGTTGCGCATCGCCTCGTTGATGCGGAACGTGACGTCGGCGTCGTTGGAGACCTCGAAGCCGGCGCGGGCGGCGGCGTATCTGGCCTGCTGCCGGAGGAGACGCAGGTCGGCCAGCCCCTGCTGGGCCGCGCGGAGGTTCTCGGCGACCGACTCCGACACCTGGCGAAGCTGGTCGAGAAGCCGACCGACGTCGGCCATCATCGAGGCGGTGGCCGCGGCGGTCTCCAGGTGCAGGGCTCGCTCCTGGAGGTCCTCGATTCGATCGTACGTGCTCTGGATTGTCGCCGACTGCGCGTACTGCATGAGGCCGCTGATGAAGTCCGTGAACGACCCGGTGAAGGCAGAGGTGAGCATCCCGAACACGCCGGCGGCCGCGGACATTGCCTGCTGAATCGAGGCGATCGTCACCTGGAGTTCGGCGATCTGGTTCTGCACCTCCGCCAGCTCGACGGTACGCGCGTACAGGTCCAGGCGCTGGGAGACCTGGAAGAGGATCGACGGGATCTGCGCCGCTTGGCTTGCGAACATCGCCAGGGACGACTCGATGGCCATGTAGGCCTCCAGCTTCTGCCCTTGGACTCCGGGATAGTAGGTTTCGGTGCCGCCACGTGCGAAGCCGGTGACGAGGTCGCGGGGCACGTCCGGGAGGACGATCCGGGCGGCCGCGTCCTGGATGCCGCGGGCGCCGCACTCGATGAAGCGCCGGACGAGCGGGATGTCCTCGCGACCTTCCACGGGCGGGAGATGGTTGGGGTCGAAGTCCGCGCAGTCGACGCCGACTTCGGCCATTCGGCACAGAAGCTCGAGACCGTCGAGGGTACCGGCTGAGCCACCCGTCGGGGTCGGAAGCTCGCGCAGCGTGCCCGGGGGCACGTCGAGGCGGGCGGCGGGAACGAAAGGCTCAAGAACGAGGCAGCCATCCCCGTTCATTAGGCCACAGTTCGCATGCCAGCCAACCGCGTCGTGGAACGAACGCGCGTGTTCATACGCCGCCGGACAGCCTTCCGGATATGGGGACTGAGTTCCGAAGCACTCATGGTCGCCGACGAGAGTCGTCGCCTTGAACCATGGAATGGCATCGTAGTCGGGGTAGAACCCGACCGGCACGGGACTGGCGGCAGACGCAGCCCAACCCTCACCGGCAATCGAGACGCCGCCCCATTCCGCGGCGCTCAGGGCGGTCGGCAGGACGCCGTCCGCCCATGCCATCCTCCCGTCGGCCGGTCCGCCGGGCATGTACTGGGCGCACCAGAACCCGTCTGCGCCTTCGTAGGGGACGTAGCAGAAGTCGTTGGGGGGCAGGCGTCCCGCGTGGGCAACGGCCCAGCGGTACGGCAGATCCGGCGGGCACCGGCAATCATCGGTCGGGCAGAAGGTGTCCCACAGCAACGTTGTGCCCCCGAAGACCCGGTAGTTGTGGAACGGACGCAACTCGACCCGCAGCGAAGCCGCGAGAGCTTGGCGTGCGGCGGGACTCATCCAGTCCTGGGCCTGCACCTCGGCCCACAGAAGCTCGGCATGGCGTCGAGTGCTGTCGAGCGAGTCGAAGTCGGGGCCGGCGCGGTCCTCAGCCGTGCAGTACGGGCTTCCCTCGGGCCACGTTTCGCCGTGGCCGAGGTAGTAGGAGTACTCCAGGGCGCAACGCAACTCGTGCAGCTTCCGACAGTTGGTGGCTGGATCCGTTGAGGCCTCCGCGAAAGCGTGGAGGGAGTTCGCCTCGGAGGAGTAGTGAAACTCGAACTCGGCGTAGTCGGCGGGATACGTCACCGGGGTCGCGCCGAAGTAGTCTTGGAACATAGCTCGGCATTGCTGATCCGCGGTCTCTTGGTCGGCCGGCAGCGGAGGCGAGGCGGTCCCCAGCAGCGATTCCAGGCCCTCGATCTGTTCACGAGTGGGAGCGAGGGGGCACGGGACGTCGCACAGGGACGTCGTGCTGGGGTCGTCGTCGTAGTCGGACGCGTCGCAGAGGCACTGGACGCCGCTGCGTTGCCAGTAGCAGAGCGGCCCGCCGAGCGAGACCGTGACCGTGGGGTTGCTCTCGTCGTTGTAGCAGGCGCGAACGTCGGAGCCTTCCGGATTGCCCGGCTCAACGGGACCCACGTCGCCGCAGATGCTGCGAAGCTCGCTTTCGGCTGCCTCGGCGCGCATGTCCATTTCGAGGGCGCGAGTCAGCATGTCCTGGCCAAGCGAGTCCGCTTCCGAGGCCAGACGGTCCGCCAAGTCCAGGTAGTGTCGCCAACTGGATTCGTAGTCGTCGCTGTCGGCGGTCAGCTCCTGCTCGAGCGGCGGGACGAAAGTCCGTGGGATTCCTGCGCAGTTCATGGCCGATTCCGTGATGTCGTCCAGATCGCGGTTGCCGGCCGCTTCACGCGCGTCCTCCGTTCCACCGGCGGTGCCGCCGAAGAGGGTCGGGGGCTCCCCCATCTTGACCAAGTCGGTCGCGACCAACTCCGGGGGAGATCCTGGACGGTTGAGGAAGAGGCTCAGTTCGGTCCCGAGAGGGAGGCGGTCGGGGGACGTGACGACGAAGCCGAGGCTCGAACGTTCGCCGGGCTGCGGGATGGCGTCAGGAGGACCGATAGGGCTTGCGACCTCGACGACGATGAAATCGCGGAGGTTGCATGGGATCCGGCCGCCCAGGTCGGTCGTCATGGCGAGGAGACACTGCCGGCCCCCTCTCTGCCAACATGCGTGAGACAGCTGCCCCCCTTGGAAATAGTGTAGAG
>CAZMRP010000486.1:0-4578 GCA_964568275.1 uncultured Myxococcales bacterium | reverse complement strand
CTCTACACTATTTCCAAGGGGGGCAGCTGTCTCACGCATGTTGGCAGAGAGGGGGGGTCCTGGTCGGGCCCTTCACGCCTGGCTTCGTCGCGGACCGTGCCGTAGCGGAGCAGTTCGCGGAGATCGGCGTCATCCTGCTGCTCTTCGGAATCGGCCTGCGCTTCCATCTGCGCGAGCTCATCGCGGTCTGGAAGGTGGCGCTTCCCGGTGCGCTCATCCAGAGCACCATCTCGACGACGATGCTCGCGGTGCTGCTGCACCTGATGGGTTGGAGCTGGATCTCCGGGTTCATCCTGGGCATGGCGATCTCGGTCGCCAGCACGGTGGTGATGGCCCTGGTGCTCGCCGAACGACATGACCTCCACGCGCCTATCGGTCACATCGCGATCGGCTGGACCGTGGTGGAGGACCTGCTGACGGTCGGCTTGCTGCTCCTCCTGCCGATACTGTTCGGCCCGGGTGGCGGCACCGGCGATGGCGCGGGTGCAGCGCTCGGGCTTGCGGCGGTCAAGGTCATCGGGCTCGTCGCGGTGGTCGTGGTCCTCGGGCGGTGGGCGATCCCTTGGGCACTCAATCAGATCGAGAAGACCCGCTCGCGCGAGCTCTTCACCTTGGCGGTGCTGGTTCTCGCGGTGGGTATCGCGGTCGGCTCGGCCAAGCTCTTCGGAGTGTCGATGGCGCTCGGCGCGTTCCTTGCCGGGTTGGCCGTCGGTCGCTCCGAATTCGCGGCACGTGCCGCGGGCGACGCCGTGCCCATGCGGGACGCCTTCGCCGTGCTCTTCTTCGTCTCGGTCGGCATGCTCTTCGACCCGCGGAGCCTCGTGCAGACGCCGCTGGTGATAGGTGTGGTGCTGTTCGTCGTGGTGATCGGAAAGCCCGTGGCGGCCATGTTGACGGTTCGGCTCCTCGGACGTCCTTTCGCGACTGCGATTCCGGTCGGCGCGGCGTTCTCGCAGGTGGGCGAGTTCAGCTTCATCCTCGGGACCGTGGCGCGGCAGCTCGGGCTCCTCAACGACGCGGGCTGGAACGCGCTGGTGGCGGCCTCCATCATCTCGATAGCGATCAACCCCACCATCTACCGCTGGGCGCGCAGGCTCTCGTCCTCGGCGCCGAAACTCGCAGCAGTGGCCCCCGGCGAACGACCCGTGGTCGACCCGAATCACTGCATTCTGGTGGGCTATGGCCCGGTGGGGAGGATCGTCCATCGACTCCTCGCCGACCGCGGCACGTCGGTCACCGTCATCGACCTCAACCTCGACACTGTACGGAAGATGAAGGCCGATGGAGTGAAGGCGCTGTACGGTGATGTGCTGCGTTCGGGAACCCTCGAGGATGCCGGCATCGCGACCGCCGGTAGCCTCATCCTGAGCGCCGACGTCGAGGACGCGGCCGAGATCATCAGGCAAGCGCGGATGCTCAACCCCGACCTGCGTGTCCTGGTACGCTGCACTCACCTCCGTGACGCTCCAGCCTTGAAAAGCGCGGGCGCCAGCGTGGTCGCCGCGGGTGAAGCCGAGGTGGGCGTGGCGCTCGTCGAGGCGATGACCGCCGATCACGTGACCGAGTGTGGGGCGCAGGCAGACCAGCGCCAGGCGGTCCGTGCGCGGCTCTACGGCACAGGTTCATCCGTCCCGCCGTCAACCGAGGCGTGAGTATCGGATCGGCTCAACGCGAATCTGAGACGAGGACATCCGTGCGAGCGGCGCGGACTATCTTCTTCGTGACGCTGCCCAGGAAGAACTCCTCGAGGACCGACTGATTCTTGCCCACGACGATGACGTCTGCGCCGTAACGCACGGCCGCGCCCGGGATCAAGGTCGACGGCCCCCCGTGTCGGACGTGGCGCTCGAGATGCCGATCGCTCGGCACGGGACACCGCTCGAGCAGCTCGGTCAGGCCCCGGACAGCCTCGCCCTTGGCCGCCGCGCGGTGCTTCGCGAGCGTTTCTCCGGACGCGTGATGACTGATGAGCTTCATCTCGAACGGCGGCTCGTAGGCATGCAGGACATGCAGGCGTGCCCGCTCGGACAGTGCGACCGCGGACATGACGACCGAGCACGACACCGGCGCGAGCGCCACACACGCCAGGATGGTTCCGTAGTTCTCCTTCGGGGCGTCTTTCACGACAAGGGTGTCTCCGATCCAGCGCTCCAGGACTCGTTCGGCCGTCGTGCCGATCAGCGCGTCCTTGAACGAGCGTTCGCCTCGGCATCCGACCACAACGAGGTCAGCGGACAGCCGCATCGCTTCGCTCGCCAACGTCGCGGCTGCACCTCCCTTGAGGAGCTTGATGGTCGCGGTGACGTCGTGCTTCCGAGCCAGCGCTCGCGTCTCCTCGAGGTGCCGTTCAATGACTGGGTCCGGACCCGTGCGAAAGGAACGATCGACGTCGAGTTCCCTGACGGCCGCGCGGTCAAGCCGCGGGGTGACGTGGACGATCTCCAGCTTGGCGGAATGCTCGGTGGCGAGCAGCGCGGCGCGCACCACCGCGTGGGACGCGGAACGAGAGAAGTCGGTCCCTACCAGAATTCGCTTGAGTACCTTCTGCTTCGCCTCCATCTGATTCACGTCTCCTGCCAGACGAGAATCCGCGGAAGCGGTGAGCTGTCAGGTGAGTCGTAGGCTTCGGCGAATCCTCGTCGAGTCGAGTATCTCGATCCGCGCCCCACGGGTCAACCCTTTGTCCTGGTTGTTGTCCTGGTTGTCCTGCGAGCGTGGTCTCTGGCTAGGCCGAGGTCGATGTGACGCTCGTCGAAGCGGTGATGGCCAGCGAAGAGGTAGACCATGCCAAGGCAGCGGAACGGCGCGACGCCGACCGTGCCCAGCTCTACGACCCACCAGAGAATCGCTGAGGAAGATCAGCGATCGCGGCGCTTCGCTGCAGCTTCGCCTTCTTCACGCGTGAACATGCGGTGGCACTTCCGGCAGCGGTAGCGCTCGCCCTTCGGTTTGCGAGCACGAGCCTGCACTTCACCGCAGTGCGGGCATGCGAGCTTGATTAGAGCGGCAGCGGCCGCAGCTCCGAAGATCCATACCACGCGATCAGTCTACGCATTTCCCCGGTCATTCGCAAAAAGCTCTCGCTTGGTTGCTGCGGTTGTCCCCTTCGCGACCAGATCTGGCTTTGCCTCTCCGGAACCACTCCGAGGAGGCGACCCATGAAGTCCTGGTACGAGAGCAAGACGATCTGGCTGGGCCTGGCAGCCATCGTGACCGCGGTCGTCTCGGCCGTGGCCGGCGGGGCCGGCTGGCAGCAGGCGGTGCTCGCCGCCGTCGGCGCCGCGAACATCTTCCTGCGCACGCAGACTGAAAAGCCGGTGGGGAAGTAGCTGTCCCCGTCTTCGCGTGACGGTGCTTTGCCCTCACGGAGGCGGGGCGGTGGACCCAGGCCGGTTCACGATCCCGTGGGCTCCCCGACCCGGCGACGCGGGTTGACCGACCCCGCCTCCACTTGCTCGGGAGAGCCCTCGATGGAGCGCACGCTGAACGTCTTCGTCATCCCTGCCGACCGGTCCCCGGCCGGGCCGCCCAAGCCCGCCCGCGCACTCACGGTCGAGGCCTCGAGCCTCGATGGGCTGCGCGAGGCCGCACGCGAGAAGCTCGCGGCCGAGGGCTACCGCGTCCGGTCGCTGTCGTTCGGTCCGAAGGGCCTTGTCGCCTACGTCGAGGCCGCGCGATGACCGATGAGCGGGAAGCACGGGCCTCGGACGAGCGCGTCCAGACCATCCTGAAGGCTGTGGTGCTGGGCGCCCGGGTCCAGGACCCTGCGAGCCTCGCCGCCGGCGAGGACCTCTCTGCGGCCTTCGCGTCCGCCGGTGCGCTCGTGCCGCCCTACGACCCCGAGGCGCTCTGGCTGGTCCTCGAGCACTCGAACTCGCTGCGCCAGAACGTCGACGCCTACGCCACCAACATCGACGGCTTCGGCCATCGGCTGGAGCCGGCCATCGACTTCGACGCCGAGGACGCCGACCAACGCGTCGCCGACTGCGTCGCGCTCGAACGCCAGGCGGCGAAGGAGCGCGGCGACCTCGGGGCCGATGCTCTCGTCGAGCCGACCGGGGAGGAGGTTACGGCCCGCAAGCGCGAGCTGATGCTCCTCGCCCGGGTCGAGAAGGCCCGCCTCCAGTCGTTCTTCGACTTCTGCTGCTTCGACCACTCGTTCGTGGACCTGCGCCGCCGCACCCGCCAGGACCTGGAGGTCACCGGCAACGCGTACTGGGAGGTGCTGCGCAACAACCGCGGCGAGGTCGCCCGCCTGGTCCACGTCTCGGCGCAGTCGGTGCGGCTCCTGCCGCTCGACCCCGCGCCCGTGGAGGTCGAGGAGAAGGTCCGCATCTCGCCGGTCGCCTACGAGACCGTGTCGGCCCGACGCCGCCTGCGCCGGTTCGTGCAGATCCACGGCGTCGAGTCGGTGTTCTTCAAGGCGTTCGGCGACCCGCGGGTCGTCTCGAAGAAGACGGGAGAGGTGTTCGCCGACGCCGGGACGCTGCTGCGCACCCGGCCGGACGACGCGCCCGCCACCGAGCGGGAAAGAAGTCCAAGCGCGATCTGCCTGGCAGCCTTGGCCGTTCCCGAACC
>CAZMRP010000485.1:0-4584 GCA_964568275.1 uncultured Myxococcales bacterium | reverse complement strand
CCGGGCAGCGCGTGACCCCCGACGTCGAACGGGCGACCCGGGACCTGCTCGCCGCGCTCCAGGGCGAGGACGCGAAGTCCTCGGACAAGCAGGCGTGCCAGGCGCTGGTCAAGGGCGTGTTCACGGACCTCCAGAACGAGCTGCTGACGTTGGCGGACTTCGACCACGAGTACGGCACGGTGAACCTGCGCCTGTGGCGGACGCTCACCGCCGCCCGCTCGCTGGGCCTGCTCGGCGTCAGCGGGGCCGGCGACGAGACGCTGCGGCGGGTGATGCGCATCACCCAGTTCGCGCTCGACAACCTGATGGGCTTCCGCGTCACGCCGCTCAAGGCGTTCCCGCAGATGGTGCTGCGGTTCCGGCAGCGGTTCACGGCCGAGGGGATGCCGATGGTGGCGCAGCCGGCGATCCCGGGCTTCATGGACGCGGTGCAGAGCTTCCAGCGGCCGACGCCCGAGGTGATGAACTTCCTGCTGCACATGATGGCGGCCTCGGCGCTCACCGGCGAGAACCAGAACAGCACGGTGCGCCAGGAGAAGTTCTTCATGCTCAACGCGGACGTCACCACGTTCCGCGCGCTGGCGGCCCGCACCTTCTTCGCCATCTTCCGCCAGGGCGAGGTGCTGCCGGATGCGGCCCAGTACCTCGACCTGTTCAACTTCTACACCGGCGAGCTGCAGTACCTGTTGGCGCTCGAGAAGACCACCGACAACAACCCGGCGTTCCAGCTCTACCCGCCGATCGTGAAGCCCGTGGAGGGAGCGCCCGCGGAAGGCCCGGCGGGGGACTGGCTGACGACGCGCCCCGAGCGGTCGCCGCTGTTCACCTTCGAGACCTACCGCGACCCGCTGGTGCGCTGCGTGATCCGCGACGTGGAGAGCAAGCAGGACGTCGCCAAGTGGCGCCGCGAGATGAACGACGACCAGAAGACCGAGTACTGCAAGAAGTGGGTCGAGCCGTTCGCCTCGGACCACGCCCGCGAGATGGCGTCGGTCACGGTGGCGAAGCTGCAGATCGAGGACGAGCGCTGCTGGACGCACATGAAGAACGTCCACGAAGGGGAGTACGAGTACTGCCTGGACGTGGAGAACAGTCGCACGCCGAAGAAGGAGCTCGGCCTCTCCAAGGAGCAGTGCAAGGAGGTCAAGGAGAAGGACGACGACTACCTGTACTGCGTCGACCTGCGCTTCGCTCCCCAGTACCTCGAGGCGAACATGCCGACGCTGTGGGGCTGCTACGACGAGTTCCCGTGGCTGCGGTCGCGCGAGCCGTTCGGTCCCGAGTGCGACCACCTGGCGGGTCGGATGCTCGCCGCGTACATGTACGTCAAGCTCCGCTCGGCAGCCGGCGTCCCCGCCGCCGACGGCGTCACCTTCGACCGGCTGAACGGGATCATGTCGCTCCCCGAGTACCTGAACTTCGTCAAGACCTTCGGCGGCGAGCAGAACGAGGAGCTGTTCCGCAAGGTCGATCTGCTGTCGCAGGAGCTGGCCAAGGTGCAGGGCGAGTTCCCGGTGTTCCAGCGGCCGCGGAGCGAGAGCGACCGCACCTCCAAGACCAACGTCAAGAAGCCCGAGGAGGTGGACGCGCCGCCGTTCGTCGAGACTCCGTGGTACTGGCACGAGGACTGGATCGTGCGGGAGCCGCGTTCGTTCGAGGACCTGCGCGCGGTGTTCCTCGAGTCGTGTCGTCCCGAGGACGACGAGACGGCCACGGAATGCGCCAAGGACGGCGGCAAGCTCGGCAACCAGATGAAGATCACGGTCGAGGGCGGGGCGCCCGGGCCGCTGATGGAGGATGCGGCCGGCCTGGCGATCATGCTGATGCGGCAGGACCTGGTGGGCGTCGGCGAGATGCGCGACGCGATGAACGCCGTCGAGTCGCAGTGCGGCCCGGGCGGCTCGTACAACATGGGCTGCCTGCGGGAGGTGGCGCTGACCGGCGCCAACCGCGAGCAGACGGTGTTCGTCAACCCGTCGTGCCGCGGGATCGTGCTCGAGGCGCTGGCGTGCGTCGACGATCCGGAGATGCCGGGCGCCTGCGCGGAGCGCCGCACGGCCCTCGAGGGCTCGATCTGCAGCAAGTACTTCGACGACGCGAAGCAGGCCCGCGGAATCGACAACCTGACGCTCAACCAGCGCGTGCGCGCGCTGTACCTCCTGGCGGCCTTGGCCGGCCAGGACCGGGCGGTCGCCGAGTCGACCGTCGGGGACCTGCTGCTGACGGTGGACTCCGATCCGCGGTTCATGCCGCCGGTGACCTTCGCGCTGCAGAAGATCCGGCCGACGTGCTGCGCGCCGGGCGAGGCCAATTGCGGCCAGGTCGGCTGCGAGCGCGTGCGCCTGTTCGCGCAGTACTGGAACACCCAGCCGATCCGGGACAACCAGGTGCCCGACATCGACGCGCTGTACTACATGCTGCTCGCCAGCCGCTGACCCGCACGCGATGTTCCGTCTCGAGCTGGTCACGGGCGCGGAGGCGGGGCGGACCGTCCTCTGCGAGGGTCCCAGCCTGAGCATCGGGCGGGCGCCGGAGAACGACCTGGCGCTGCGGGACGCTCACGTCTCGTCGCACCACGGCCAGATCCGCCTGTCCGCCGACGGCTATGTCTACGAGGACCTTCGCAGCACCAACGGCTCGTGCGTCCTGCGGGGCACCGAGCGGCTGCCGGTGGACGAGTCGCGCGACTTCCGCATCACGCTGGCCGACTGCGACCAGATTCTCCTCGGGCCGCCCTCCTCGCCGGTCGTGATCGGCTTCCAGGCCGTCGAGACCGAGGGGGCGACGCAGGTCGTGGCGGTGGCCCGCGTCCGCGACCTCGGGGAGTTCCGGGGGCGGGTCGAGCGGCAGCCGGACCAGGTGGCCCGGCTGTACAAGGTGCTGCAGGAGCTGTCCTGGGAGCTGGATCTCGAGGCCGTCCTGCGCGCGACGGCGCGGGCCGTGTTCAGCCTGCTGTCCCGGGCCACGCACCTGGTGCTGGTGCTCGGGGACGACGACGAGCGGGGCGGCGGCAAGTACGTCCCGGTCTACCGGCAGGTGCGCGACAACCCGGAGGCGGACGAGGCGATCCCGGTCTCGCACACGATCTTCCGGCGCGTGCTCGCCGAGCGGGCGGCGGTGCTGGTGGCCAACGCGCTCGACGCGGAGTGGAAGACCCAGTCGATGCTGGGGGCGCGAATCCTGTCGACGATGGCGGTGCCGCTGTGGCGCGGCGAGGACCGCGTGCTCGGCGTCCTGCAGGTCGACAACCGGGCCTCCGCCGGGATGTTCGGCCAGCAGGACCTGGAACTGCTGACGATCGTGGCCTCCCAGGCCTCGCTGGCGATCCTCAACGCGCGGCTGTTCCGCCGACTGGCGCAGGCCGAGGAGCAGCTGTCCAAGGAGAACCGCTACCTCAAGGGGCGCGAGGAGCGCCGCCAGTTCCGCGGGATCATCGGCAAGAGCGCGGCGATGGGCGAGGTGTTCCGCCAGATCGAGAAGGTCGTGGACACCCGCGTCACCGTGCTGATCGAGGGCGAGACCGGCACGGGCAAGGAGCTGGTCGCCAGCGCGATCCACTACCAGTCGCGCCGGCGCGACAAGCTGTTCGTGGCGCAGAACTGCGCGGCGCTCCCCGAGAACCTGCTGGAAAGCGAGCTGTTCGGGCACAAGCGCGGCGCGTTCACCGGCGCCGACCACGACAAGAAGGGGCTGTTCGAGATCGCCGACGGCGGTACGCTGTTCCTCGACGAGGTCTCCGAAATGCCGTTGTCGCTGCAGGGCAAGCTGTTGCGTGCCCTGCAGGAGGGCGAGTTCCGGCCGCTCGGCGGCATCCAGGCCCGTCACGTGGACGTGCGCGTCGTCGCCGCCACCAACCGTCACCTGGAGGAGTGCGTCAAGAGCGGCTCGTTCCGCGAGGACCTGTTCTACCGCCTGCGCGTGTTCCCGATCCGCGTCCCGCCGCTGCGCGAACGCAAGGACGACATCCCGCTGCTCGTCGACTTCTTCCTTCGCAAGTACGGCCGCGAGTTCGGCAAGGAGGTCCGCGGCATCGGCCCCGCCGCGATCGAACTGCTGCGGCACTACGACTGGCCCGGCAACGTGCGCGAGCTGGAGAACGAGGTGCAGCGCCTGGTGATCCAGCTCGACCAGGACGAGGAGGTCCGCCCCGAGCACGTCTCGCCGCGCGTACGGCGCGTCGATGCGCTGGTGGGCGAGATCGCCCCGCAGGGCACGACGCTGCACGAGATGATGGACGAGGTCGAGCGGTGGATCCTCCGCCGGGCGCTCGAGGAGACCGGCGGCAACCGCACCGCCGCGGCCAAGCGCCTCGGCATCAGCCGCGAAGGGCTGCACAAGAAGCTGTCCAAGCTCGGGATCCAGGACTGAGCCGGCGCCGGCCGGGGACGGGCGAGGGGACGAGGATGCCGCACGACCCTCGCTCCGGTCGTCGCCCGACCGTCCCGGACCTCGTTCCCGACGTGCGCACCGACGCGCGGGTCGCCCTGCGTTACCACGCCCTGACGCTCGTCCCGCTGCCCGGGGACGACGCGGAGCTGTACCGTCCGGCCTACGCCGCGGCGTGGCGCAGGACGCTGGCGGCGG
>CAZMRP010000484.1:0-4585 GCA_964568275.1 uncultured Myxococcales bacterium | reverse complement strand
GGCCGTCGTCGTCCGTATCGCCGTCGAGCGGGTCGGTTCCGAGGTCGACCTCGCGTCCGTCGGACAGGCCGTCGTCGTCCGTATCGCCGTCGAGCGGGTCGGTTCCGAGGTCGACCTCGCGTCCGTCGGACAGGCCGTCGTCGTCCGTATCGCCGTCGAGCGGGTCGGTTCCGAGGTCGACCTCGCGACCGTCGTCGAGGCCGTCGCCGTCGGTGTCGGGGTTCCTGGGGTCGGTGCCCAGCTCACGCTCCAGTTCGTCCGGGATGCCGTCGTGGTCGGTGTCGTCGTCGCAGGCGTCGCCCGCGCCGTTGCCGTCGGTGTCGAGCTGGTCCGGGTTGGGCACGGTGGGGCAGTTGTCATCGACGTCCGGCACCGTGTCGCCGTCGCTGTCGCCGCTCGGCGGGTCGCCGTCCAGCGTCGTGACGTCGGTGCCGGTGCTGGTGAGCGTGAACGGGTCGGAGGCGCCGTTGTTGCACATCAGGTCGGAGGTGATGGCGCTGGCCGAGGCCGACGTGCCGAGGAACAGCACCAGCGGCGTGGCGGCGGTCACCCCGGCCGCGAACAGGTCCGCCAGCGGCAGCGCCATGTCGACGAACCAGTCGTTGTCGCCGCCGAAGCTCGAGCCGGCGGGGACGGCCCGGGCGTGGGTCAGCGCGTCGTACGACGACAACAGCGTCTCGGCGCGGTCCGAGGGAGAGTCCGGCGTGCCCTGGATCGTGTTCTCCGAGAACGTCACCGCGTCGGGATTGGCGATGCCGTCGACCATCAGCAGCAGCTCGTAGGTCGTGATCACCCGATCCGTGTCCAGCTCGACCGCCCAGCCGAACGAGTCGAACACGCCGCGACTCGTCGGACCGCCGTCGACGCGCATGCGGAAGAACAGGTGCGTCGCGTCGAGCGCGATGTACCCCGCGGGGTTGGTGGCGTCGCCGACAACGTCCCGCGAACCCTGCGCGCCGGGCTGGTCGCGCAGCGGGTCCCAGGCCGGGACGCCGCCGCAGCGCAGCGGCACCCAGTCGTCCGTGGCCGGGAACGTCTGCGCCCGCGCCGCACCGCTCGCGGCCAGCAGCACCGCCATCCCCGCCGTCCAGGCCCCAACTGTTCGAAAACGCACCAATTGCATGGCGTTCCTCCCGTGGTCTCTGCGGAGGATTGCCGCGTTCGGGCCGCGGCTTACGCCCGGACACCCCTCAGCGGTACGACGAGTTGTACCACCACTCGACCTGCAGACCGATGAAGTGCTCGACGTCGTGCGCGCGCCGCGGGTCGTCCTCGGGCAGCGTGTTGCGGGCCGCGTCGTTGGGCAGCGACAGCTGGTACACGAAGCGGAGCTGGGGCCGGGACAGGGTGCCGCGACCCAGCGGAACCCACATCGGCATCACGGCGAACTTCCAGATCTGCGGCGTCTCCGGCTCGCCGGACTCCACCGCCAGCCCCGCCGACTTGCGCAGCTGGTACGACGCCTCGAGCGCCACGTGGAACCAGTCGTTGAGGTAGAAGTGCGGGCGCAGCGCCAGGGCGAACTCCCAGGCGTCGTCGAGGTCGTACTGGTTGCGGTCCGCATCCTCGAACCAGCGCGCGTAGCTGCCGCCCAGCAGCCCGAACCAGTCCAGCTCGAGGTTTCCGGCCGCGACGATCGCGAACTCGGTGGCGCCCAGCGCGCGCTTCTCCTGGTCGACGCCGAACGGAATCGCCAGCTCGCCGTAGGCCGCCAGCCCGCCGGCGGTACGCAGCCACAGGTTGAGGAAGTTGCCGCCCGCGGTCCACAGTCCGCCCTGGACCCCCGCGACCCACCCCTGGTCGTCCGGCAGCCACTCCTCCGTGCGATCCGGATGCACCAGCGTCCCGGACGAAATGAAGTGCCCCTCGCCGTACAGTGCGACCTTCCAGCCCAGCTCGCCGGGCGACTCCGGCAGCGCCAGCCGCTCGACCTTCAGGCTGGCCACCGTCCGCGGCCGGTCCACCGTCAGCACCTCGCGCGACCCGAACACCGGATCCGGGACGCTGAAGTACTGCGTCTGCCATTCGTCGTCGAGCCGGTTCATCCCGACGTGGGCCGCGAGGCGATAGGCGCCGATGTCGACGCCCGCGCCGCCGCCGACCGTGTTCAGGTTGTCCAGCGGCCACCAGTCGAACAGGTACACGTCGTCACCGCGGTACATCCGCGAGCCGGCCCACAGCCGCAGCGTGTCGCGCCAGGTCGACTCGAGGTACAGGTTGCGGATCGCCAGCGACTGCACCGGGTCTCCGGTGAAGTGGAACAGGTCGTCGAACACCGCCACCGTGGCCAGCATCCGCAGGCCGATCTCCTCGGTCGGGTGCATGCCGTAGCCGAGGTCCAGTTCGAGGTACACCGGCTGCTCGAGCCGCGGGCCGTGCGACACCACGGAGAACGGCCCGGCCGTGCCGCCCCGACCGTCCCAAGCGATCCCGACCCGGCCGTACGTCCCGAACTTGAACCCGTCCTCCGGATGCCCCGCCTCCGGTTCCGCGGTCGCGGTCGGCGCGGCCGGGCTCGTCGTGGCCGGGGTCGCGGTCGTGGAGTGCGTGCTGGCGCTGGCTGTGGTCGTGGACGTGGTCGTGGACGTGGTCGGGGCCGCGGTCGTGGAGTCCGTGGTCGGGGTGGTCGTGGTGGTCCCGGCCACCGGCGGCTGGTAGACCGCCGTCGGCGTCACCGCGGGAACGCCCGGCTGGACCGGGACCGGCGCGTCGGGAGACGCCGGCGCGTCGGCCGGGGAGGGCGCCGGTTCGGCCGAGCCCGTGGCCGTCAGGTCGTCGGGATACGGGTCGTCGTCCGCGGCCGCGTCGTCGACGGGCTGGGCCGGGGCGACCGTCGCCGCGGCGAGCGACGCGGCCAGGATCCACAGCGAGGTCCCGAGTCGGTTCATGGCGCGGGATGCTACCCGCGGCGCGCGGTCCGAGGCAATCCGTTCCGTCGGGCGGTTCCGACGGGCCTCACCCGCGTCGCGGCGGCCGGGGGACGATCGCCGACACGCGCTTCATCCGTTCGGCGTAGTCCGGATGACCGGCCAGCATCCGTCGGGTGACCAGCCGCAGGCTGACGAACGAGAACAGCAGCGTGATCGCCACCGGTCCGGCCAGCGTCCACCACCAGGTCGCCGGCGCCGCGGCCACGGCGAACAGCCACAGCCCCCACCACAGCAGGATCTCGCCGAAGTAGTTCGGGTGCCGCGACCAGGCCCACAGCCCGGTGGTCAGGAGCGCGCCCTTCGGCGGACGCGAGCGGACGAACCGGAGGAGTTGCCGGTCGGCCGTGGCCTCGATCCAGATTGCGAGCAGTGTCACCGTCGCCGCCAGCACGTCGAGCGCGCCGAACGGCCGGCCGGCGGCGGTGGTCGCCGCGTACACCGACAGCAGTCCGAGGAACACCATCACCGTCGGCATCGAGTGCAGGGCGAGGAAGCTCGCCGGCCAGTACCACGCGCCGGTCTGCCGTCGCACGTCCACGTAGCGCCAGTCCTCGTCGCCCAGGCCGTGCCACGAGCGGGCCCAGTTCCAGGTGAGCCGGACGGCCCACAGCGCGACCAGCGCGACGACGACGACGCGCCGCAGCGGGTCGGCGGCGAGGCCGGGGCCGCCCCAGGCCCACCAGGCGGCCAGCGGCACCGGCGCCACGCTCCAGTACGGGTCGTAGACGCTGGTGTTGTCGAGCGCCATGCTGAAGACGAAGACCGCGACGGTGCCGGCCGCGTCGGCGAGCGCGCCGACCCACAGCGGGTCGAGGTCGAGGCCCAGGCGGCCGACGAACCAGGCGGCGGCGCCCGCCACGGCGTAGGCGAAGGCCACCAGCAGGAGCGCGCCGCGCCGACCCGGCCGCCAGGCTTCGCTTCCGGCGCTCATCGGCCCGGCTCCAGCTCGGGGCGGATCTTGAGCGGCCAGTTGGAATCCACGGTGCCGCCGTCGAGCTCGTAGATCTTCCCGGTGACCCAGCTCGAGGCGGGAGAGGCGAGGTACAGCGCGAGGATCGCGACGTCCTCGGGCGTGCCCAGGCGCCCGAGCGGCGTCAAACGCTCCATCAGCGCGCGGGTGTCGTCGTCGAGAAACAGGCCCAGCGCCTCGGTGACGACGGCGCCGCAGCAGACCGCGTTGACCCGGATCCGCGGGGCGTACTCGCAGGCCAACAGCCGCGTCAGCTGCGACAGCCCGGCCTTGGCCGTGCCGTAGGAGACGAAGCCGGACTCGACCAGGCGCGACAGCGCCGAGGTGATGTTGACGATCGCCCCGCCTCCCCGGGCCAGCATCGGCGGGATCGCCAGCCGCGAGAGCACGAAGGCCGAGGAGACGTTGAAGCGGAACGCCGCCTCGAAGTCCTCGCGGCTGGTGACCTCGGCCAGCATCGGCATCGACCCGCCGGCGTTGTTGACCAGCACGTCGATGCCGCCGCCGAGGCGGAGGGTCTCGGCGACCAGCCGCTCGAGCTGCGGCTCCTCGAGCACGTCGCAGGGCACGGCCAGCCCGCGCCCGCCGCGGCGCGTGACCTCCGCCGCGGTGTCCTCGATGGCCGCCGCCGTGCGTGCGGCGCAGACCACCGTCGCGCCCGCCTCGCCCAGGCCCAGCGCGATGC
>CAZMRP010000483.1:0-4590 GCA_964568275.1 uncultured Myxococcales bacterium | reverse complement strand
ATCGCCGCCTGGCGCCCCGCACGCGCGGAGGTGCTGGTCGAAGTGCTGCGCTGTCCGCGCTGGGCCGCCCAACCCGCCGTCCAGGCCGCGCTCGCGCGCAACCCGTCGACGCCGGTGGCGCTGGCCACCCGATTGGTGCTGCTGCTGCCCTCGCCGAAGCTGCGCGAGGTCGCCCGGGACCTCGAGGCCCCGCTGCTGGTGCGGCTGGCCTGCCGCCGGCAGCTCGAGGCGATCGGCGGCCGCCGGCGACCTGCAAGCGTTCAGTAGCCGACGGCGAGCGCCGAGCCGAAGCCGATGGCCGTCGTGCTTGGACTGTCGAGGATCACGGTCGGCGTCGTGGAGAACGCGCCGAACGACGGATTCACGTAGACGAACACCGCGCCGAGGGTCGACGTTCCCGTGCCGCCGGACAGCGCGCCGACGGCGACGTCGTCCCGGCCGTCGCCGTTCAGGTCGAGAGCGCCGGCGACGGCGACGCCGAACAGCGACTCGGACGTGCCGGCCGCGGACGGGAAGGTGACCAACGGCGTCGTGCCGACGGTCGGGCGACCGACGAACAGCTCCACGCGACCGTTCCGACCGTCGGCCTCGGGAATGCCGACGACGACACCGCGCTGCCCCGTCAGGCCCACGCTGCCGCTGGGGGCGAGAGCGAAGCCGAACCGCTCAGGCACGCCGGTGCCCGCCAGCACGGTGTCGGGCGTCGCCGGGATGCCGGCAGCCGTGACGCCGTAGACGAGCGCCTGCCCTGCAAACAGGTCCGGGGCGGCAGCCTCCGGTCGCGCGATCGCCAGCTCGGGGTAGCCGTCCTCGCCGAGGTCGCCGAGGCAGGCCAGGCCGGCGCCGAACACCCCGTGGCCGAGGTCGGGAGGGTCGACCAGCACGGGGGCGCCGGCAGCGAGTCCGGCGGCCGAGCCGGCATAGGCGTAGACGCGCCCGGCCTGCGACGTCCCGTTGAAGCGTCCCGGTGCACCGACGAGCACGCCGTGGTAGCCGTCGCCGGCGAGGTCGCCGGCCGGGGCGATCGCCCGGCCATACCGTTGGTTGGCGAGCGTCTCGATCGGGCCGAGGACCTGCGACTCGCCGGCGGACGGGACGGCGGCGCCCAGGTAGACCAGGGCGCCGCCGTTCTGGGGCACGGTCGAGCCGGCATCGATGCCCGGCGCGCCGACCACGAGGTCGGCGTAGCCGTCGGCGTTGAGGTCGCCGGCGTTGGCGAGCCCGACTCCGAGCTCGGCGCCGCCGCCGAGGGGACGGTAGGTCCAGGTCCGCAGCGGGGCGGCGTCCAGGCCCGCGGCACCGCCGAGGTGGAGCACCACCTGCCCGTCGTCCGTGTCGGTGCTGTCGCGGTACGGCTCGCCGATCGCCAGGTCGGCGAAGCCGTCGGCGTTCATGTCGAGCGCCGCGAGACGGAAGCCGAACTGGGCATCGGCCTGGCCCGTCGCGGGCGGGAGGATCCACGGCGCGGCGGCGTCCACGCCGCCGACGGCCGCGCCGCGATAGACGTAGACGCGGCCGGAGGAGGTGGCCAGGTTCGGCGCGCCGACGGCGAGGTCGGAGCGGCCGTCGCCGTCGAAATCGGCCGGCACGCGCCCCACCTCCAGGTAGCGCACGGCACTCCAGGCCGAGCAGCCGGCGGCGCCGTCGCAGGCGCGCACGCGCCAGTAGTAGCGGCGGCCGAGCGGCCGGGTGGCGGTCTCGACGGTCAGCGCCGCCACGGGTCGCCAGGTGGTGGCCGCGATGCCGGCGCCGGCGGCTTCCGGCGCGGCGAAGGCGCAGCCGGCGAAGCCGGGCGTGGCGCAGCCGTCGTCGACCTGGATCTCGTAGGTCGCGGTGCCGCAGCCGCCGGCCGCCGGGTCCCAACGGAAGGTGGGCCGCAGCGATGCGGAGGCGTGGAGCGAGCCGGAGTAGGCGCCGTTCCAGGGCCAGCGGGGGCGCGGAGTCGACGGCGCCGGGACGGCGGTCGTGCAGTCGACGGGGCAACCGCAGTAGGTCTCGCCGCCGTTGCAGCAGCCGTCGCCGCAGCTGAAGGTGTCGCCCACGTCGTCGATCAACGTGTCGCAGTCGTCATCGACGCCGTTGCAGCTCTCGGCGGGAAACTCGCAGCCCTCCCAGGCACACTCGGCGGAGCAGCGGCGGGTTCCGGCGGAGCCGCAGCTGGTGGTGCAGTCGCCCAGCTCGCCGGCGCAGCAGGCGAAGCCGTGGTCGCACAGGGTGTCGCAGTCGTCGTCGACCCCGTTGCAGACCTCGACGGGCGGGACGCAGGCGCCCCAGCGGCAGTCGTCGCCGCAGGTCTCGCTGCCGGCGGAGCCGCAGTCGGTGGTGCAGGTGCGGGGCGGGTCGCCGTCGCACTCCTCGCCGCGCTCGGTGACGCCGTTGCCGCAGCTCGGAGCCGCATCCGTGTCCGCCTCGGCCTCGACGTCCGCATCGGCGTCCGCGTCCGCGTCCGCGTCCGCGTCCGCATCGGCGTCCGCGTCCGCGTCGTGGACCGGGCAGAAGTCGGCGCCGTCGTCGGAGAAGATCATGCTGTCGGCCTCGCCCATCGATACGCAGGCGGCGAGGTCGTCGACGTAGCGGTAGCTGGACGAGCAGGTCAGGTCGAAGCGCGCGCACCGACCGGTGTCGCAGACGCACATCCCGGTGCCGGCGACGGCGCAGAACACCGCCTCGCCGGTCTCGGGGTCGGCGACGCCGCACCCGTCGATCCGCGGCGCGTCCTCCTGGGTCGCGTCGCCGCCGCCGCAGGCGACGACGGCCGGGCCGACACACAGGAACCCAACGAGACCGGCCACGCCGGCTCGACTCGCGGTACGAATCGACATCGGATCCCCTCCTCGCAGCGGGCGCCTTAGGACGCGCAACCCACGCGGGCCAGCCACACCGATCCGGACCGGAAGTAGCCCAGCACCAGGCCCCCGCCCGGAATCGCCGCCAGCTCCGGCCGCGAGCCGCCCACGAAATGCAGCGGCTCGGCTCCGACCTCGCCCGCCGCGTTCAGCCGGATCAACTCCACTCCGTCGCTCGTCTCGTACGCTACCGCGAACCCGCCGAGCAGGTCCTGGGCCACCACCGGGCTCGTGGCGCCCGCGTCGCTCACCAGCACTCGCGGCGGGCTCCCCGCACTCCCGTCCGGGATCACCAGCGCCAGCATCACGCCGACGCCGCTCTCCTCCCATACCACGCCGAACGCGTCGCCCGACGCCGTCGCCCGCGGTCGCTCCGACGCCGCCACGGCGCTGCCACTCAGGTTCACCACCCCGCCCAACGCCTCCAGGCTCGTGTTCAGCCGCTGCCCATGAATCTCCCCCGGACTCCCCGCCGACCAAACAACGAGCACGGTCGTGTCGTCGTGGAGTGCAACATCGGGGTTCGCTGCCAACACGATGCTTGCGGACCTGTACCTCTGCATCACCCCTGGCAATAGGTAATCCGCTGTTCTAACCACCTCGACAGTTCGAACAGTACCCGTGTCCTCTATCCAGGCCACAATGGCTGAGTCAGTCGCCTGAAGACGGCAAACCCCGACAGCAGTGGAGATCGTCGTGCTGAGGGTGTCAACGGTGGCTGAGCTTCCAAGCTCATACGATGCGCCCAACAGCCCGCAGCGGACAAGAACGGACTCACCGGTGGCGACCGAATCGTCACCTGTGTCCCAGGCAAAGGCTACGGCCGTCGCCGAACTCGCACCTCGAAGGGCACGAACCGTGTTTGTCTCAGACAACCACTCAAGGCTTCCCTCGCCAACGCCGCTAGCAAGCATGTACCGACGAAGCCAAGCCTGGCCGGTAGCTCCACCGGGTCCAGCTGCCAATACGTATCCCAGTCCGACTTCTCCACTCCCAGTCGTGACGCCGTAGCTCAAGATCGACCTACCGGTTACGGGATCGACCGCCTTCACATTCCACACCACCTCATACATCCCATCATCCGCAACGCCATCGCAGTCCTGGTCGAGGCCGTCGCAGGTTTCTTCGGGGGGGATGCACTCCTGCCAGACGCAGCCGGAGCCGCAGAAGTGCTCGCCCGTGGACCCGCACGAGGTCTCGCAGCTGTCGGTCAGTCCCAGCGGGCATGCGAAGCCGTCGTCGATCAGGCCGTTGCAGTCGTTGTCGGCCCCGTCGCATGTTTCGAGGCCGGTCGGCGTGCACCACGCCTCGCATCCCGGCTCCTCATCGAGGTCGACCCAGCCTTCCGCACAACGCAGCTCGCAACCACTCGACTCGCAGACGGCGGTCGCGTTCAACCCGTCGGGGCACTCGATTTCGCACGAGCCGCAGTGTTCGGGATCGGTCGCCAGGTCGACGCAGACGCCGCTGCAGTCCGTCGTACCAGGCGCGCACGTTGCGCCGTCCTCGTCGGCGTCCGGCACGTCCGGAGACGTCTCGTCCGGCACGTCCGGCACGTCCGGCACGTCCGGCACGTCCGTCGTCCCGTCGTCCGGGTCGTCGTCCGCGGTCGCAGAACCACAACCGAGCTGCCAACCGACGGCGCACGATACGAACAGCATCCCCAAACAGCGTGCAAGCATCCTACCCTCCCGGCCTTCGCACCCGTATACGATTCGGGTTTCCCATGGTCAAGTTCGACTCG
>CAZMRP010000482.1:0-4595 GCA_964568275.1 uncultured Myxococcales bacterium | reverse complement strand
CGAGGCGCGTCGCCTCGGCCAGCTCGTCGGCCGGCGGTGCCCAGTACGGCTCGAGCACCCAGTCGCGGGTCGCGACGTCCCAGGCGAACACGCCGTCGGGGCGCACCAGCTCCGGGGCGCCGTCGAGGTCGACGTCGGCGACCACGGCGAACAGGCCGAGCCGCAGGTAGTCGGTGTAGGTCTGGGACGGGTTGAGCAGGCAGCCGTTCGCGTCGTAGACGAAGCGGTCGAGCAGCACCTCGGGGACGCCGTCGTCGTCGAGGTCGTGCATCGACGGTCCGTTGTTGTTCGGCCAGTCGTTGGGCGCGTGGCGCGGCTCGCCCGGCTGGTCGCAGCGCCGGCCGTACCACAGCCGCACGAGGCCGCGCGTGGCCGGGTCGACCTTGAAGGCCACCAGGCCGCCGGCGACGTCGGTGGACTGCAACGAGGTGCCGACGAGCTCCGGCCGGCCGTCGGGGGCGCCGTCGAGGTCGCCGATGGCGAAGTTGCTGGCGTAGATCAACCGGTCGGCCGGGTCCTCGAGCCGCACCTGCTCGGCGCAGGTGCGGCCGTCGAGCAGGCGCAGGATCGCCCCGTCGTGGGAGCTGGCGAAGGAGGCGACCACGATCGACGGCGCGAGCACGAGCGGGTCGTCGTCGAGGTCGAAGTCGGCGACCATCGGGGCGCCGTAGACCTGGTTCCAGGCGGCGAACGGCCCGCTGTCGCCCTCGCCGGTCCAGCGGCACTGCTCGGCGGGGGCGAAGGCGCCGATCTCGATCTCGCGCTCGCAATCCGGGTCGAACAGCACGTCGGGCGGAGTGCCGTAGGGCGTGCAGCGTCCGTCGGCGTCGCAGTAGCTGTCGCCGGCGCAGTCGTCGTTGGTGGTGCAAGGGCCGAGGTCGACCACGCAGCCGCCGTAGGCGCAACGCTGCCCGACCGCGCAGCACGCCCCGCCGCAGTCGATCCCCGATTCGCAGCCGACGTCCGCAGCGCCGTCCCCGCCCCCATCGACGTCCGCGTCGCCGTCCCCGCCCCCATCGACGTCCGCGTCGCCGTCCCCGCCCCCGTCGGCGTAGACGCAGCGCCCGTCGACGCAGACGCCGCCGGGGCACTGCGCGTGGGTGGTGCACGGCGCGGCGTCGTCCCCGGCGCCGCACTGGCAGCCGGCGAGACCGAGCAGCAGGGCCGTGACGGCGGCGTGCGTCGCGCGTGATTCCCGTTCCATCGTCGGTTCCTTTCCCGTCCGTTCACGGCACGACCGGGGCCGGCGGGTGCCGTCGCCGGGACTCCTCGAGCCGCAGGACCTGGTAGGCCAGGCGGACGGCGAGGTCATCGATGCGGGCCGCGGCATCGAAGACCGGCGGCTCGGCCGCCGCCGCGGCGCCGGGCCCCAGCGCCCCCGGCAGATCGGACTCGCGCAGCGACGGTTCGCGCGCCGGGTCCTCGCGGGCCTCGCCGACCGTCAGGTCGGGCACGACCCCGTTGCCCTGGATCGCCGCGCCGGCCGGGGTGAACAGCCGCGACACGGTCAACCGCAGGGCGGAGCCGTCGAGCAGTTCCACCAGGCGTTGCACGGTGCCCTTGCCGAAGGTCTGGGCGCCGATCAGCGTGGCCCGCGCGTTGTCGTGGAGCGCCGCCGCCAGGATCTCCGCCGACGAGGCGGTGTAGCCGTTGACCAGCACCGTCACCGGCAGCGACTCCCAGCGCGACCCCGCCCGCGCCGTGCGCTCGTCGTTCTCGTCCTCCGCGCGCCCGCGCGTCGAGACGATCACGCCGTCGGAGAGGAACAGGTCCGCGATCCCCACCGCCTCGTCGACCACCCCGCCCGGGTTGTCGCGCACGTCGAGGATCACGCCGCGCAGGCCGTCGGGACTGCGCGCATCGAGCGTCCGGAGCTGTTCCTCGAGCTTCGTCGCCGCGTCCTCGTGGAAGTAGTGGATCCGCACCAGCACGTAGCCCGGCTCGAGGAACTCCGCCTGCACCGTCGGCAGCTCCACCGCCTGGCGCACCAGCCGCACCTCGAACGGCGCTTCCTCGCCCCGCCGCAGCCGCAGCGCCAGCACCGTCCCCACCTCGCCCCGCATCCGCGCCAGCAGCTCGCTCATCGCCCGCCCGAACAGCGGCGAACCGTCCACCTCGAGCAGCACGTCGCCGGCCCGCAGGTCCATCCGCTCGGCCGGCGAGTCCGGGAACACCTTGACGATCTCGTACTGCCCGGCCCGGTACTCGACCTGGAAACCCGCCCCGCCGTAGATCCCGGACAGGTCGTCCTGGAACGCCTGGTAGGCCTGCGGGTCGAGGAAGTCGCTGTGCGGGTCGAGCTCCCGCACCATCCCGCGAATCGCCGCATAGAACAGCTCCCGCCGCTCGACCTCGTCGACGTACTCGTCCTGGATGTGCGTCAGCACGCGGCGGAACAGCGCCTCGGGGTCGGACAGGACGCGCTGGCCGCGTCCCGCCTGCGAGCGGGGCACGTCCCCGTCGATCTCCTGCGCGGCGCCGGGCGCCGGTCTCCCGAGCGAAGCGGAGAGCGCCACCAGGAGGAGAAAGGCGCTGTGGTAAGACCCATTGACGAACCCTGTCATGGTTCCATACACTACCACACATCGTTGGCGCGAGCCCCCAGTTTGCGGGCACGTCGGGAGGGACTAGATGGTCGGTTCGGACAAGCGCAAGCAGAGTCTCTATTTCCCGGAAGACATGCTGCAGGAGATCCAGGCCGAGGCGGCCCGGCAGGACCGGTCGTTGTCGTGGATCGTGCAGAAGGCGTGGAAGATCGCCCGCAAGGAGATCATGAAGTTCCCCAGCGTCACGGAGGAGGACGAGGGGATCGACGACAAGCGGGGGAAGAACGAGGAGTGACGGACCGCCGAGGTCCGGGCTCCGTCGAGCGAGCGATGGCGGTTCAACGTCCTTCGAGTGTCGCGCCGTTGTTGGATGCGCTGAGCGCCCACCAGCTGATTTCGCGCATCGAGCGCGAGGTGCGGCGTGCGATCCTGGGGAAGGACGACGTGATCCGGCTGGCGGTGACCTGCCTGGTGGCGGGCGGGCATCTGCTGGTGGAGGACGTGCCGGGGGTCGGCAAGACGACCTTGGCGCGGGCGTTGGCGCGGGCGGTGGGCGGCACGTTCCGGCGGATCCAGTTCACCAGCGACCTGTTGCCGACGGACATCCTGGGGGTATCGATCTTCGATCCGGGTACGCAGACGTTCCGCTTCCACGCCGGGCCGATCTTCGCCGACGTGGTGCTGGCCGACGAGATCAACCGGGCGACGCCGAAGACGCAGAGCGCGCTGCTCGAGGCGATGAGCGACCGGCAGGTGACGGTGGAGGGGGAGACGCGGCCGCTGCCGGATCCGTTCCTGGTGGTGGCGACGCAGAACCCGCTGGAAATCGTCGGCACCTATCCGCTGCCCGAGTCGCAGCTCGACCGGTTCCTGATGCGGGTGTTGATGGGGTATCCGACGCCGGAGGCCGAGGTGCGGCTGATGGCGGGGCATTCGCACGAGGACGCGCTGCGGCACGTCGGCGTGGCGTGCACGACGTCCGAGTTGGTGGCCTTGCAGCGGACGGTGGCCACGGTGCGCATCGAGGATTCGCTGTTGCAGTACGTGCACGCGTTGGTGCAGCGCACGCGGCAGGGGGGCACCTTCGCCGTCGGCTGTTCGCCGCGCGGGGCGATGGCGCTGGTGCAGGCGGCGCGGGCGCGCGCGTTGGCGGAGGCCCGCGACTACTGCGTGCCGGACGACGTGCAGCGCGGCTTCCTGCCGGTGCTGGCGCACCGGCTGCATCCGCCGGGCGGGATGCCCGAGGACGGGCGGGCCTACGCCGAGGACGCCCTGCGGCGCATCCTCGCCTCGGTCCCCGTTCCCACCTGACGTCATGGCCTCCGGCTTCCTGGCGCGCCTGCGCTCGAGCCGTCGGCGGCTGCGCTTCACGCGCGAGGGCCGCTGGTTCGTGGCGGTCACGTTGGGCATCGGCTTCGCGGCGATCAACACCCAGAACAACCTGCTCTACCTGCTGTTGTCGCTGCTGGTCTCGCTGATCATCCTGTCGGGGGTGTTGTCCGAGGCGGTGTTGCGGCGGCTCGACATCACCCGCACGCCGCCGCTGACGATCTTCGCCGGGCGGCGCACGCCGATCGAGATCCGCGTGCGCAACCCCAAGCGCTACCCGTCCTACGCGGTGGAGGTCGAGGACCTGATCGACGGCCACGTGACGATGCGCCGCTGCTTCTACCTCAAGGTCTCGGCGGGGCGGGAGCAGGCGACGACCTACCCGTTCGTGTTCCCCCGCCGCGGGCGCTACCGGTTCCGCGGCTACGAGGTGCGGACGAAGTTCCCGTTCGGGTTGTTCGTCAAGTCGCGGATCGTGGCGGCCCCGCAGGAGGTGCTGGTGTTTCCGGAGCCGCTGGCGTCGGGGGCGCGACCCGAGGCGACCAAGGGGGCGGAGGAGACGGCGCGCGTCGAGCGGCGCGGCACGGGAGCCGAGCTGCTCGACGCGCGGCGCTTCGTGCCCGGCGACGACCCGCGGCTGGTGCGCTGGCGGCTGTCGGCCAAGACCGGGGGCCTGCTGGTGGCCGACCGCGCGGCGGACGAGTCGCGCCGGCTCGAGCT
>CAZMRP010000481.1:0-4608 GCA_964568275.1 uncultured Myxococcales bacterium | reverse complement strand
GACGCGATGCTGGTGCTGCCGGAGGAGCGACGGTGACGCACGACCCGGCCCGGATCGAGATCGAGGCGCGGCTCGGCGACGCCCGCGCCGGGACGCTGCACGTCCGCGGGCTCGCGGCGCCGACGCCGCTGTTCATGCCGGTGGGGACGCTCGGCACGGTCAAGGCGATGGCGCCCGAGGAGGTCTGGGCGCACGGCACGCGGGTGATCCTCGGCAACACCTTCCACCTGCTGCAGCGGCCGGGGCTGGAGCTGCTCGAGCGTTTCTCCGGCCTGCACCGGTTCATGGGCTGGGACGGGGCGATCCTGACCGACTCGGGGGGCTACCAGGTGTTCTCGCTGGCCGCGCGGCGCAAGGTCGACGACGACGGCGTGGCCTTCGCCGCGCCGCTCGACGGGTCCCGGATCGTGCTGACGCCGGCGACGGTGGTGGCGGCGCAGCGGTCGATCGGGTCGGACATCGCGATGGTGCTGGACGAGTGTCCGCCGGCGGAGGCTTCGCGGGAGGTCCTCGAGGCGGCGGTGCGGCGCACGACGCGCTGGGCGGGGCTGGCGCTGGCGGAGCCGCGCGCGCCGGGGCAGGCGTTGTTCGGGATCGTCCAGGGAGCGCTCGACGTCCCGCTGCGTCGCGCGCACCTCGAGGACCTCGCGGCGCTGCCGTTCGACGGCCTGGCGCTCGGGGGGTTCTCGGTGGGCGACACGCCCGAGCGGCGAGACCCGGTGGTGGCCGAGATCGCGCCGCGGATGCCGACGGACCGGCCGCGCTACCTGATGGGGCTCGGCACGCCGTGGGACCTGTTCTGGGCGGTGCGCTCGGGGATCGACCTGTTCGATTGCGTGCTGCCCACGCGCAACGCGCGCAACGGGCAGGCGTTCACGGCGGCGGGACGGATCTCGATCAAGCAGGCGCGCTATCGCGACGACCCGCTGCCGCTCGAGGAGGGCTGCGGGTGTCCGGCCTGCCGGCGCTTCTCGCGGGCCTACCTGCGGCACCTGTTCGTCTGCGGGGAGATCCTGGCGGCGCGGTCGCTGACGGCGCACAACCTGTGGTTCTACGAACGGTGGATGGCGGGGCTGCGGGCGGCGATCCGCGACGGCACGCTGGACGCGCTGGCCGAGCCGGCGCGCCGGGCGACGGAACGGATCGGCTGAGCGGGTCGAAACGGCCGGCCGTCGGCTGCCGGCATCGACCCGATCACCTCTTCCGTCCTTCGTACCTCGACGGGCAGCCCGTCGTGACGACGCCGGCGTGGAACAGGCCGTCGGGGTCGAGCCGGCCATCGACGACGACGTCGCGGCCGGGGACGTCGAAGCCGCCGGGGAGCGAGTTGTCCGGGGCGACGACAGTGAGGCGCGCGCCGTTGCTCTCGAGCGCGAAGCGCGTGGCGTTCGGCCCGGCGGCGGCGCGGCTGCCGGCGACGAAGCTGCCGGAGACCTTGATCCAGCGGCCCTGCAACTCGGCGGCGGGGGCGGCGAGGACCTCATCGACGAAACGGAAGGTGACGGCACCGACGCTGAAGGCATCGACGACGAGGTAGACGCCGCCGGAGACGACGAACAGGGCGGCGACGGCGAGCGCGGCGCGCACGCGCAGGCGACGGCGGTCGGGAGTCAGCTCGGGCATCGTCGTCGTGCGCGCGGGCTAGGACGGGTCTTCCATGCCGGTCTCGGCGCTCCGCAGCACGTCGAGGAACTGCTCGCCGTTCTTCTCGAAGGACAGGAAGCGCAGTCCCATGCCGCGCGGGCGACCGGAGTTGGGCGCCTCGGTGGCCCGCCACACCACCTCGACCTCGGCCACCACCTCGTCGCCGATCTCCGGGCTGTACCAGGCGAGGCGGGCGCGCTGGCCGACGTCGAGGGTGATCGCAGTCCGGAGGAACGCGCCGCCCTCGGCGGCGTTGGCGAAGCGGACGTAGAGCGTCAGCCGGTCGCCCTCGCACCAGCAGGGGCGATCGAAGGGGATCCGGCGGTGCCTACGTCGGTCGCGCGGATTCTCCGTCACGCGCTCGCCGCCTCCTGGCCCCACCCCCCGGACTACGGTAGGCAGTGTAACGGGAGGGGGAGAGGCTGTCCAGGGATCGGTTCGGATCGGTTCGGAAGGTCGGCCGGCGGCCGGCGGGCCGCAGGCTCGACAGGTCGCCGAGCATCCGCTAAACTGCCGTTCCATGAGGAAGATCGTGATGCCGATGGTGGTGCTGGGGTTCCTCGGGGCGGTGTTCGGACTGACCGTCGCCGGCGGGGGCTGCCAGTCGGACTCGTGCACCAAGGACACCGACTGCGAGATGCCGTTGGTGTGCATCAAGTCGGCCTGCGTGCCGGTGGGCACGGTGGTCGACGTGCCGGTGATGGACGTGCCGGACGTGCCGGAGGACGACGCGGACGTGCCGCCGTCCGACGACGGCGACGTGCTGCCGCCCGACGACGGGGACGGGGGCCCGCTCGACGGCCCGGACGACGGGGACGCGCCGGACGAGGCGACGGAGGACGACTCGGGGGGCGGCTGCCGCCAGGTGACCAGCGCCCCGTTCAACATCGTGAACACGGCGGCGGACGGCGACGAGCGTCCGATCTCGCTCCGTTCGGGCGCCGGCTTCGTGTTCTTCGGCCGGCCGCCGGGGCCGGGGTCCGCGGACGGCCTGCGGTTCCAGCGCGTGAACCTCGACGGCTCCGCCGCCACGGCGGCGGTGTGGACGCTGTCGTCGGTGGAGATCTCGCCGTTCCACCCGATCATCGAGCTGACGTCGGGGAGCTTCGCGACGGCGTTCGAGGTGCCCGAGGGTGCGGGTCCGGGGATCTGGCTCACGGGGATCTGGCTCAAGGTGGTGCCTTCGAGCGGCACGGGGGGCGAGGTTCCGCGCCAGGTGCCGGGCACGGACGGGAACTCGTCCGAGCCGTCGATCACCTTCGACGGCTCGGACCTCGTCGTGGCCTGGACGCACACCGACGCGGGCACGGTGGAGATCCGCGCGCAGCACTTCAACGCCGCGACGGGCGTCGCCATCGGCAGCCCGGTCACGGTGGCGACCGGTCCGTCCGGCACCCGGGAGCCGCGGATCCTGTGGGGCGGCATCCGCCACACGCTGGTCTACTTCAACGCCGCCGACGGCGCGCTCCACGTCCTGGCGCTGGACGGCACGCTGAGCTCGTCGAGCGACTTCCCCATCGCTCCGCCCGCCGGCCACAGCTTCATCGGCTATCCGGCGCTGGCCTGGAACGGCACCGAGTTCGGCCTGGCGTGGGAGACCCGCGGCACGGTCAGCGCGCAGCTCCACCTCGCGACGTTCATGCCCGGCGCGGACCCGGCGGAGCACACGATCCTGGCCGACGTCCCGCTGTCCGGCACCGAGCAGGGCCAGGTCGCGCTGGCCTGGGGCGACCTGACGAACGAGTGGGGTCTGGCGTGGCGCTACACGCAGACCTCCCGCGTGGGGATCGCGCTGGCCCGGATCGACGCCACGGACTACCACACGATCGAGGGACCGGTGGACATGCGCCCCGAATCGACCACGGCGTGGCATCCCAGCCTGGCCTACAACAACGGCTACTACATGGCGGCGTGGATCGAGCAGGCGACGGACCCCAACCCGTTCCCGATCTACGAGGCGACGCACGGCTGCACGCCCACGCCGTAGGTTCCGCGTCGAGCCGCTACGCTTCGCGCATCAACTGGTTGAGCGCCCACAGGACGCGGGCGCGCACGCGCTGGAACTGCAGGCCGACCAGGAAGCCGCCCGCCGGGTTCTTCTGGCTCCAGCGCACCTCGGCATCCACGACGGTCTCCTCGCCCAGTGTCGGCAGCACGAGGTGCACCTTGACCTTGGTGCCGAACGGCAGGTCGCCGTCGAGCCACGCCCGGACGCCGCCCGCGGAGACGTTGACGGTCTCGCCGTTGAGCTGGTGTTCGCCGCCTTCGACCAGCAGGGGCAGGACGAGGTCCTTGCGATCGTGAACGCGTTTCTCCTCGCCCACCGGCCCTCTCCTTGCACCCCGCCCGCGGCGACCGACGACGCCCCGGTCTCTTCCTCTACCTAGCGTGCGCGGGGCGGGGGTGTCAATGCGCCCTCGTAGCCGAGCTTCGTGCCCGGACGGACGTAGACCGAGACGATCGACACCCCGTGGTGCGTCAGCACGGTGGTCGGCGCGGAGATGCCGTAGGCCATCCAGATGTTGTGCTCGGTCTCGGCCATGTGCAGCTCGTGGTGCACCAGCGACACCACCGCGTGTTCGGCCGAGTGGCCCCAGCGGATGTCCTTGCGCAGGGTGCCGTCGGTCTGGAACATCCGGAACGAGTCCCAGGCGGTGTCGTGGAAGAACACGGCGCCGTTGCGCGGCACGTTGGCGTTGAGCCAGGGCAGCAGCGAGCCGGTGGTGAAGCCCCAGAACTGGCGGCACATCCCGAGGTCCGCCGAGCCGGGGACGCCGCCGGCCAGCAGGTTGTAGTGCGACAGGCCGAAGGGGTGCGACTGCGCCGTCCCCTGCAGCGCCGGCGCCACCAGCAGCAGCGCCAGGGCCCCGGACGCGGCGGCGCGCAGCGACCAGCGCCGCGACCCGACCCGCACCGTCGACAGCCGCTCGGGAATCGCCTCGGCCACCCGCCGCAGGCCCCACG
>CAZMRP010000480.1:0-4609 GCA_964568275.1 uncultured Myxococcales bacterium | reverse complement strand
CATCCTCGGCGGTGGAGGTGCGGCGATGACTCGTGCGGCGACGACTGAAGAGTGCCCGGACCTGGAAGCGGCGAAGGCGGTTGCCCGTCGCGGTCGGCCCGCGGTGCTCGGCGGCAAGGGGCGCGGCCGGTTCGTGCTCGTGACGGAGCGGCGCTATCAGCGGATGACGGCGCGCATCGCGGAGTTGGAGGAAGAGGAACGGGACGCGGCGGAAGCGGCCCGCGTCCTGCGGCGCGTCCGTGCCGGGAAGGAACGGACCTACACGACCGAAGAGATCAAGCGGGAGCTGGGTCTGTGAGCACGCGGCCGACCTACGGCGTGCGGTGGGCGGATACCGCCCTCCGCGACCTGCGCGGCGTGGCGAAGCTGCTGCGCGAGGTGGCGAAGGACCGCGGTTGACGTAGAGCCGGCCGCGGGTGTAGCGATTGCCCGTGGCACGCCGGAACGCGGATGGTAGGGGACTTGACATTTCCGCAAGTCGGACCAAGATGGGAGATGCGGGCGGCCGGATGACGGCCCCTGAGGCCCGCCGGGCGTTGCGCGAGGTGGTCGGGCCCGGCGGGGAGTTGGCGTTCACGAAGCACGCGCGGGTCGAGATGGGCAAGGACAGGTTGGAGTCAACGGACGTGACGAACATCCTGCGCGGCGGCATCGTGGACGAACCCGAGTGGGAGAACGGCGCTTGGCGCTACCACGTCCGGACGCAGCGAATCGAGGTGGTCGTGGAGTTCCGCGGGCCGAAGTCCGCCGTCGTCGTGACCGCGTGGAGGTTGTCATGAGGTGCGTGGAGTGCCGGGGGAAGCTGACCAGCGAGCGGGGCAACGTCAACTTCGACGTGTCCGGGCTGCCGGTCGTTCTGCTCGGCGTCGAGACGCGGGTTTGCCAGTCGTGCGGCGAGCGGGAGGTGGTCGTCCCGAACATCGAAGGCTTGCACCGGGCCCTGGCCGAGCTGTTGATCCGGAAGCCGCGGCGGCTCGCCGGCCGGGAGATCCGGTTCCTGCGGAAGTCCCTCGGATGGTCGGGCGTGGAGTTCGCCGTCCGCATCGGTGTGCGTCCCGAGACGGTTTCGCGCTGGGAGACGGGCACGGAGGACATCGGCGAGACGGCCGACCGGCTGTTGCGCCTCATGGTGGCGCACGAGCAGCCGGTGTCGGACTACTCGTTGGACGCGCTGCGGGGCCCCGCGAAGAAGCCGGGCCGACCCCTCCGGCTGCAACTCCGGCCGCGGCGCGGGCAGTGGCAGGCGGCGGAGGCGGCGTAGGTCGAGACGCTCCCGGCGTGCGGCCGGGGCGAGGTGCGGCGGTGGGCATCAAGGGCAGGGCGAATCGCGGCGAGGCCGAGCCGGACGGGATGACGCGGGACCCGCGGGAACGCGGCGTGTATCGGCGCGTCCGTGACGGCAAAGAGACGTGGATCGCCCGCTACTGGGCGAACGGACGCGAGCACTGGGAGAGTGCCCCGA
The DNA here is from genome assembly GCA_964568275.1 of uncultured Myxococcales bacterium. Classification (GTDB taxonomy): domain Bacteria; phylum Myxococcota_A; class Polyangia; order DRWM01; family JAAZOP01; genus JAAZOP01. The sequence goes on along the minus strand of CAZMRP010000480.1, from coordinate 3,147 downwards.
CCCGCGCCCTGGCCGTCGCCCTCCGCGCGAAACGGAAGCACGAGACGGCGGAGGGGCGGATCCTGCCCGGCAAGGTGAAGCCGTCCACCCTGACCGTCCGGCAGCTCGGGGCACGGTTCCTCGCATGGGCGAAGGTCAACAAGCGTTCGGCCGTGCGCGACGGCCGCGCCCTCCGGCTCCACGTCTATCCGCGGCTCGGGTCGAAGCTGGTCGCGGACGTGACGGTGCTCGACGTGGAACGGTACAAGCGCAAGCGGCTCGGCGAGCCGTACAAGCCGAACCCGAAGGCCGAGGGCACGAAGGCGACGACGGCCGCGACCGTCAACCGGGAGATCGCGCTGCTGAAGGCGATGTTCTCCAAGGCCGTCACCTGGGGACTGCTCGCGCCCCGCGGCCCCAACCCGTCGCACCCCTTGCACGACGTGGCGTTGCTGCCGGAGGACAACGCCCGCTCCCCGGAGCTGTCGGTGGAGGCGGAGGCCCGGCTACTCGCCGCGTGCAAGCCCCGGCTCCGGGCCCTCGTGACCTTCCTCTTGCACACCGGCCGGCGGGTCGGGGAGGCCCTTGAGCTGCGATGGGGGGCGGTGGACCTCGCCGGCGGCAACGTCGCGGTCGAGGTGTTCAAGAAACGGGAGCGGCGGGCGGAGGTGTTCCCGCTGAACGTGACGGCGCGGTCGGCCCTCGCGGCGGTCCGGCCCTCCGGCGAGCCCGACCCCGCGGCCCTCGTGTTCTGCACTGCCAGCGGCGAGCCCTACGCCAACATCCGGCGAGACTTCCGCATCGCGGCGACGGCGGCGAAGCTGCCCGGGCTGCGGATCCATGACCTGCGACACGTTGCCGGGACGCGGATGCTCGAGGCGGGCGCCGACCTCGACACGGTGCGGCGGTTGCTCGGGCATTCGACCTATCTCATGGTGTCGCGCTACCTGCACCAAGGCGAGGCGCACAAGCGGGCGGCGGTCGAGCGGCTCGACGGGTCGGCGCGCCCCGGCGGGCCCCGGCAGGCCCCGGCCGACCCCCCCGCCGAGGGGTCCGCGGCTGGGTCCGCTACTGTAGCCGAAACCGTAGCCAGGATTTCGACCCCTCTTGCAACCGTGCGGGGTGGCAAGTGAATCAGCCGAAAACCCAAGGGACTGAAAATCCCCGTGTCGGCGGTTCAACTCCGTCCCTGGGCACTCGCAGGACACACGGTCGGTATCGTGGCCAACTCGCTCGGCACGGTGACGTCCGCAGCACACCCGGCTGCGGCTGTTGACCCGGGCTCGAGCCGTGTGATCCGCGGCGGCTCCTGGAACAACAACGCCAGGAACGCGCGGGCGGCGGCCCCGCCGGCGGTCGGTCCCGCGAAGCGGCCCGGCCGCTCATCGACAAGCGCGGGCGCCGCCCGCGCAACATCACGGGACTCGGCGGCCCGATGCGCCGCCGAGCACATCGGGTTCCGCCCTTCGAGTTCTCGACATCGGCCCGAAGCGGCGCGCCCACCCTTCGACGGGCTTCGCCCGCTCGGGGCGAAGCGGACGCTCCGCCCGCGCCCAGGTCGTGACCCGCTGCCCCGCTCCCGCGCCCGCCGAAGCCAGCCCAACGGGCGGGCGAAAGCGGGACGAACAGGAAGGCCCCGCCCGTGCCGGTAGCGCCGGCCTGAGCCTGTCGAAGGCCGGTGTCGAACGCCCGGGCGGGGCCGCGTTCTCTCCCTTCCGGCAGACGCCGTTGACGTGGCCGGATCCGCCTCGTAGGATGATGGTGGCGAAGAGGAGCGGGACGATGGGAACCAACAGCAACTGCGATCCGGCGGTCCCGAGCCCGGAGCTGCTGGAGAAGATCCGGGGCCTCCCCGCGGAGCGCATGTCCGAACTGGAGGACTTCGTCGACTTCCTGCGGTTGCGCGCCGCCGATCGGGACTTGACGACGGCCGCGGCCAGGTTGAGCGAGGACGCCCTGCGGAAGGTGTGGGACAACCCGGAAGATGACGAGTATGACCGGCTGTGAATTCGGCGACGTGATCCTGGTGCCGTTCCCCTTTACGGATCAGACGTCAGCCAAGAAGCGGCCGGCCGTCGTCGTGAGTTCCGCGGCCTACCACCGCGACCGGCCGGACGTGATCCTGATGGCGGTGACCAGCCGGCCCCCGTCGGGCTCGCGCGCGGGCGAGGTCGTCGTGGCGCGTTGGCGGGAGGCCGGCCTGCTCAAGCCGTCGGTCGTCAAGCCCGTGCTGGCGACGGTGGAGCGCGGGCTGTTGATCCGGAGACTCGGGCGGCTGGCCGACGAGGATCTCGAACTGCTCCGGGGCGCGCTTCGCGCCGTGCTCGGAGGATGAGGCGCGCCTATCGTCGGTCAGCGGAACAACCGCCCCGGGCCTCCGCTACTGCGCATGCACTACGCCGCTCCCGTCTTCCTCGGATAGACCAGGCGAAGCCGGGCGGTTGGGCGGCCGCCCGTCCGCCCTGAAGATCCCCGTGTCGGCGGTTCAACTCCGTCCCTGGGCACCGCCAGATCAAGCGTTCCGTGGAGTTCGGCCGGCGCCGCGCCGCTGCAGGCTCCCCGGTCTCCGGCCACAACGGTCACGGCGCCATCCGGTACCGACCGCGCGGCTTGCCTCGACCGGCACGCCGGTCCGCGTCACCACCGACCCGAACGCCTCGGCCAACCCCTCCATCGCCTGGTCCGGGAGCGCCTGGGGCATCGTCTGGGAGGAGGAGCGGGACGGCAACCGCGAGCTCTACTTCGTCGTCGTCGCCGCGGACGGCACGGTCGGCGCGCCGGTCCGCATCACCGTCGACCAGGGCGTCTCGACCAACCCCAGCCTCGTGCACGACGGCACGGCCTGGACGGTGGTCTGGCGGGACGATCGCGACGACAACGACGAGATCTACGCGGCCCGCTTCGCCGACGACGGCACGCGGCTCGCCGACGACTCCCGGCTGACCGACACCACCGGGCGCTCGTGGAACCCCGACCTGGTCTTCGACGGTACCGGCTACGCCGTGGCCTGGGAAGAGGAGACCGACCCGACCGGGGCCCGGGTCTACTACTTCCAGACGAACTTCCTGCGCTTCTCCTGCCCGTAGCGCCGCCGCGAGAGCCCACTTCAAGGAAGGCCGTGCGGCTACTCCCGCTCCAGCGAGATCCGCGCTCCGCAGCCGCGGGCGT
>CAZMRP010000479.1:0-4611 GCA_964568275.1 uncultured Myxococcales bacterium | reverse complement strand
GCGGTCCCGGCGCCGCGCAGCGCCGCCAGCACCACGGTCTCCGGCTCGCCGAGGTCCTGGTCCACGAATCCCGCCCGGCAGGCCAACTCCGGCAGCGGCGGGGCGTCCGCGTCGCCGTCGGCCGACGAGTCGGGTTCGAGCGTATCGCTCCCGTCCTCCGGGTCGACGTCCCGCCCGTCCGGCTCGACGTCGAGCGCGTCGGACGTCTCGACGTCCGGTCGGGTCGGCGCTCCTCCGCAGGCCGCGAGCACCCACCAGCAGGCGAGCCACCGCGGGAGGCGAGGGGCGGGCGCGTTGCGCATGGCGGACATCGTACCGCGTGGCTTGCGGCCACGAAAGGCTCGACCGGCTCCTCGGACGTTGGACCCGGAGGGAGCGCACCCGTGCTTGCCCCGGCCGGCCGAACCGTAGTATCGGCCGGTCCAGTCAGCACCTCGGAAAAGGGGGCCCCATGACGACACGGGTTTGGGTTGGACTGCTGCTGTGCGGATTCTCGATGCTACCGGGTTGCGGCGACGACAGCGCCGGGGACGCCGACGTCACCCCGGACGACGCCGACGTCCAGGAGGAGGTGTCGGGACCGGACGCGGACGCGGACGCCGATCCCGACGTCGAGGACGTCGATACCGTGGTGGACGTCGACGCGACCGACGACGGTGTCGCCGACGAGGGACCCGACGACGCCGGGGACGCCGAGGTCGACCCGTGCCCGCCGCCCGTGTGCGGCGACGACGAGCTGTGCGGGGAGAGCGGTCAGGGCGACGGGATGGACAACGACTGCGACACCGAGGTCGACGAGACCTGCAGCTGCGCCGAGCCGGGGACGACGCTCGAGTGCTTCCCCGGCGACCCGTCGATCTGCACGCCGGGGCTTCCCTGCATCGGGGCCTGCGTGCGCGGCTACCAGACCTGCGGGACCGACAATCGCTGGGGGCCCTGCGAGGGGGCGACGGTACCGGCCGCCGAGGTCTGCGACGGGATGGACAACGACTGCGACGACGTCTTCGACGAGGGGATTTCCGGCTGCGTGCCCCCGATCCGCTGCCCCCGGTCGATGCTGGCGACGCCGATGAGCTGGGTCTGGCTCGACGGCGGGTCGATGTTCCCCGACGCCTACGATTCCTGGAGCTGGACCATCACTTGCCCGCCGACGGTGACCTCGTGTCCGGCTCCCGAGGAGCCCACCTCGCGCGACACCCGGGTGATGCTCGTCTCCTCCGGGACCTACCGGGCCCGGGCGACCGTGGTCGCGGGGACCGCAACCCACAGCTGCGAGTTCGCCATCGTCGCGCGCGGCGCCGGGCTGCGCGTCGAGCTGGACTGGGACACCATGGGAACCGAGCACGGCGACACCGACCTCGACGTGCACCTCCACAAGTGGGGCGCCGAGACCGCCTTCGAAGGCGCCGACGATTGCCACTGGCGCAACTGCAAGGCCACCTCCGACTCCTACGGCGAACCCCGGATCGACTGGGGCTTGGCGGCGACGACCGACCTGACGGCCTGTCGGGATGCGCCCCACGGCGAGGGCGCCGCCTGGGTGGCGTTGGGGTCGTGCTACAACCCGCGGCTCGACGTCGACATCATCAACTGCAACCACTCCATCACCGACCCGGCAGAGATGAACTTCTGCGCGCCGGAGAACATCAACGTCGACAACCCGCCGCTCGGACAGCCGTTCCGGATCATGGTTCACTACTGGAGCGCGTACTCGTACTCGGGCACGACCAACGCCACGGTGAACGTCTTCTGCGGCGGGGCCATCCGCGCCGCTCTCGGGCCGCAGCCGCTGACCAGACCGGGCGACCTGGGCGATCGTTGGTTGGTGGCCGACGTGATGTTCTACGAGACCGCCTGTGGAGCGATCGAGTGCGAGGTCGTCCCGCTGGGCGTGGTGCAGACCAACGTCGCCTTCGGCCCGACCTGGAGCAGCTTCTCGGCCGCTCCGTAGCCCGACCGTACCGCCGCCGCTCCGGCTACTGCCGCTTCTTCTTCCGGCCGAACAGACGGCCGAGCAGGCCGCTCTTCTTCTCCTCGACCGGCGCCGCCGGCACGGAACCGTTCGCCGTCAGCGCCAGGTCGGGGATCGCCGACTCCGCCGGCTCCCCCTGCTGCATCAGCCGGTCGAGGATCTGCTCCTGACTGTCCGAGGCCACCGGCGCCGTGGGCTTCCACACCCCCTCGTAAGCGTCGTCCGGCGCCGTCTCCTCGGCCAGCGCCGCCCGCAACGCATCCTCGAACGTCTGGGGCACACCGGCGCTGCCGCCGGACAACTGGCCCCCGGACGGGCCCTCGGCCGGCGTCTCCGACGACGAATCGGGTAGGGCGGCCGCCGCCGCCAGCGCCGCCTCGAGGTCCTCCAGCGACGGCAGGTGGGCCTCCGGCTCCGCGGCCGGCGGCTCGACCTGCGGCTCGGTCTCGGGCGCCTCGGGCGGTGGTGGAGTCGGCTCGACCTGCGGCTCGGTCTCGGGTGCTTCGGGCGGCGGTGGAGTGGGCTCGGCCTGCGGCTCGGGCTCGACCTGCGGCTTGGCCTCGGTCACCGACGTTTCGGGCGGCGGTGGGGTCGGCTCGACTCGCGGCTTCGGCAACGGCAGCGGCGCGGCAACCCGCGGCCTCGGCGGCGGCCGCAGCGCCCCGGCTGTCGGTCTCGCCGGGAACGCCGGCCTCTTCGGCAGCACCGGCGCCGGCTTGTCCGGCGGCTTGGGCTCGAGACCAGGTGCGGCCTCGGGTGCGGGCGCCGTCTTGGGCTCGGGCTCGGGCGTCGCCTTCGGTTCGGGCTTGGGCGCCGCCTTGGGCTGCTCGGGTTTGGGCCTGGCGCCGGCCGGCGGCTCGCCTCCCTCGTCGGCGATCTCGCGAGCGGCCTTGTCCCCCAGATGCTTGGCGCGCCATTCGAGCGCCTTCCGGACGACTTCCTCGCTGGACCCCTCGAGCGTCGTGAACTCGACGCCCATGCCGTATCGTTCGGCGGGCTTGGCGGCGTCGAACGGCTTGGTCCAGGCGACGCGGCCGACGCCGCTGACGGCGGTCGAGCCGTCCTTGAGCAGCAGTTCGAAGCGGACTTCGGCGCCCTTGTCCCGCGGCTGCTTCGTCGGTACGAAGATGCCGCCCTTGCTGATGTTGGCGGCGTACCCGTCGACGAAGGCGTCGAGGTCGGGGTAGCCGAGACGGATGCGGAAGGTTGCGGCGACGCGGGGTGCCGTGCGGCGGTCGGCTGGCTGGTCCGTCATCCCGGATCGTCCTTTCGCGTCCGTCATACACCGAAACGGCGCGCCGATGACATTTTTGGAGCCTCCCGGAACTCCTCAGGAACCGGCGCGCGGCGCCCGCAGGGTGAGCAGCGTGATCTGTCCCGTGGTTCCAAGCCGCAGCGCGGGGCCCCAGAACCCCGTCCCGTCGCTCACGTACAGCCAGGTCCCGCCGTGCCGGTGCAACCCGCTGATGTACGGCTGCTGCAGGCGGACGAAGGGCGCCCAGGGATAGAACTGCCCGCCGTGCGTGTGTCCCGCCAGCACCAGCCCCACGCCCCGCTCGGCCGCCTCGAACACCGCCTTCGGCTGGTGCGCCAACAGCACGCTCGGCGGCTCGCCGACGACCCCCCGCAGCGCCGTCGCGAGGTCCGGGCCGTGGCCCGTGGCGAAGCCGCGCGAGCTGTGGTCGTCGATCCCCGCCACCAGCAGCCGTGCTCCCTCGGGCCCGACGAACACGTGCTCGTTGTGCAGGACCCGGATGCCCAGCTGCGGCAGGTGGGCCAGCCACTCCTCGACCCCCGAGTAATACTCGTGGTTGCCCGTGACGAAGAACACCCCGTACTTCGCCCGCAGCTCCCGCAACGGCTCGACCGTCTCGCGCAGCGTCTCGACGTCGCCGTCGACCAGGTCGCCCGTGATCGCCACGAGGTCCGGCTGCAGCTCGTTGGTCCGCCGGACCACGTCCGCGAGCCACTCGCGCCCGAGCGTCGGGCCCAGGTGCAGGTCGGTGAGTTGGACCAGCGCGAATCCGTCCAGCGCCTGCGGCAGGCGCGGCAGCTCGACCTCGTGCCGCACCACCACCGGCGGCCGCAGCGCGAAGTACATCCCGACCACCGAGGCGACGAGCGCCGTGCCGCCGGCGGCCAGCGCTCCCCAGCGGAACCAGGCCAGCCGGCGCGCCGGGTCCTCGAGCCAGTAGCCCGCGTGCGCGGCCTTGGCCCAGACCCACGAGCCGAAGCGTCCGAGGTCTGCCAGGCCGAGCAGGAACAGCAGCAGCACCAGCATTCCCATCCAGAAGTAGGGGAGGAACAGCACCCAGCGCGAGAGGTCCGGCGACAAGAGCCGGCTCACCAGGAACGACGCCGGCAACGTCAACGCGAGGCCGATCACGACCCACAGCCCGACATGACGCCACGGCGCCGGCAGGCCGGTGTCGTGCACCAGCCGTCGCCAGACGTAGAAGTGCGACCCGCCGACGAACAGCACGATCATCAGCAGGAACAGGCCGAACTGCAGCCAGCGCGCCATCGGTCGTCATCCCGTGCCCCCCGGGAAACGAACCCCAGGGTGCGCACTCCGCCGCCGCTCGTCAAACCGCCGAGCTTACCAGGGGTTGGGCACGCCGTAGCGCAGCACCGGTCCG
>CAZMRP010000478.1:994-4623 GCA_964568275.1 uncultured Myxococcales bacterium | reverse complement strand
GCCGTCGCCGACGACGACGACGCGGGGACGAGCGACACTGCCGCCACGCCGCCGGTCGCCGCGGACGACGACGCGGGGACGGCCGTCGCCGCCGACGCCGGGCCGCCGGTGCCGCGGAGCGCCGAGGCGGGTGTCGGGCCGACGCCGATCCGGGTGGACGGGCCGCCCGGGGAACCGGACGGCGGGACGACGAAGGACGTGCACCTTCCGTCGGTGCGCGAGCTGCGGCCGGTGCGACCCGACGGCGGAGGGTCGTAGAGCTGGGAGGCGGACGATGAAGGTCGGGCTGTACCAGTTCGCGCCGGAGTTCGGCGCCGTGGAGCGCAACGTCGAGCGTATCGTGCGGGCGGTGCGGGGCGCGGAGGCGGAGCTGTGGGTGCTGCCCGAGCTGGCGACCACCGGCTACCTGTTCGCGGACCGTGCGGAGTGCGGGAGGCTGGCCGAGTCGATCCCCGGTCCGACCACGGAGGCGCTGGCGGCCGTGTGTCGCGAGCGGGGCACACGGCTGGTGGTGGGGCTGGCGGAGCGTTCGGGCGAGCGGCTGTACAACGCGGCGGCGTACCTGGGCCCCGACGGCGTGCTCGGGACGTACCGCAAGGTCCACCTGTTCGATCGCGAGACGACGTGTTTCGACCCCGGGCCGGAGCCGTTCCGGGTGCATCCGCTCGGCGAGTTCCGCCTCGGGATGATGATCTGCTTCGACTGGCTGTTTCCCGAGGCGGCGCGCTCGCTGGCGCTGCTGGGGGCGGACCTGCTCGTCCACCCGGCGAACCTGGTGCTGCCGTACTGCCAGGCGGCGATGGTGACGCGGGCGCTGGAGAACGGCGTGGCCTGCGCGACCTGCAACCGCACCGGCGTGGAGCGGCGGGGGGGGGTCGAGCTGGCGTTCACGGGCCGCAGCCAGGTGCTCGACCCCCGCGGCCGGCTGCTCGGGCAGGCGACGGCCGACGCCGAGACGACGCTGGTGGTCGACGTGGACCTCGCCCCGGCGCGCGACAAGCGGATCACGGAGCGCAACGACCGGTTGGGCGACCGGCGACCGGAGCTGTACGTCACGACGGGCCGGCGCGCGTAGGGGCGAGCGAACCGGCCGAGGCCGGCGTGGTCGAGCGTTCCCGGCGGAGCGCCGTGCGTCTTCACTTCCGGCGCAGGAAGCGCCGGAAGGTGGCGACGGTGTCGATGAGGCTGGCGACGGAGCCGACGGCGTAGGAGGCGGCGTAGACGAACGGGACGCCGGCCACGCAGACCACCATGGCGGCGAAGGTCAGGAAATCGATGCGGAAGACGTTCTCGCGGAGCGTCAGCACGAGCCACGCCAGGCCGCGGGGGTCCACGGGGCGGGTGTCCGCGGCGAGCTTCTGGTGGTCGCCGACGCCGACGCGGGCCACGAACAGCCAGTAGCGCGGGAAGATCGTCAGCACGTAGGCGCCCACCGTCGCGAAGCCGATCCACATCCAGTACGGGTGGTCGGCCGCGCGGTGCAGCCCGACGTACAGGCCGGAGAGAAACGACAGGCCGACCAGGTCGTCGACGATCGTATCGACCCAGGCGCCGAGGGGCGAGCCGAGGTACTTGAGGCGGGACAGCTCGCCGTCGCAGCCGTCGAGCACCGACGAGAAGTAGTAGCACAGGCCGGCCAGCGCGAAGCCGGCCCAGGTACCCTGAGCCGCGAACGGGCCGGAGCAGATCCCGAGCAGGAACACCACCGTGCTGACCTGGTTCGGCGTGATCGGGGTGTGGGCCAGCCGGCGCGTCAGCACCAGCGACATGTTGCGGTTGATGTTGCGGGCCACGAGGCCGTCGGCGGGCTTCTTCAACGCGCGCAGCAGCAGCGTCTCGGCCGCGGGCACGTCCTCCGGCGCGCGCACGACGTGCCAGCGCGGGCCCACCACGAGCCGCTCCACGCGACCCGCGCCGGCCGCGGCCTCGGCCAGGCCGAGCGTGGCCGCGCCGGCCGTCAAGGGCAGCCGGTCGAGCAGCTCGAGCCGCACGCGCAGCATCCCGGACGGCGGCTCGTCCGGACCGACCTCGTCGGCCACCAGTTCGCGCACGGCAGCGCCGCGGTCCAGCGGCGCCCGCAGGCGCCCGAGCACCACGGGCGCCCAGACGCGGTCGCCCAGGACCACCACCAGCTCCCGGTCGGTCGGGCGCAGCATGTGACGCACGGCCTCGGACGGCCGTGCCGGCACGTCGACGACCGACACGTCGGCGTGGACCCGTCGATCGCGGTGGAGTCCGGCCCGCACCTCGAGCAGGTCGGTCTCGCGGACGGCGACGACGATCCGGTCGAACCCCTGGGCCTGGGCGGCGAGCACGGCGCGGCGGACGAGGGCCAGGCCGGAGACCGGCCGGCGCGGCACCCCGGCCGCGACGTGCCCGTACCAGACCAGCAGGGGTGTCATCGGCGTGCGACCTGCGGAGCGCCTAGCGCGGGGTCACCTCGGTGCGCAACGTGAACGACCCCGCCTCGTTGCCCGAGCCGTAGCCGTCGACGAACACGTAGTAGGTGCCGGGGTCGAGCTGCAGATCGAGCAGCGAGTGGTTGGAGTCGCCGGCGTCGTCGTTGCAGTCGACGGCCGTGCCGGGGTCGACGCAGTCGCGGCGGACGTGGAGTACCGAATCGAACTCGGCCTCCAGCGACAGCTCGACGCGGGAGGCCTCGCGCACCCGCAGCTGGTAGACCGCCTCGGGCCCGCCGGCGCCCTCGCCGCAGGCCGCGGCGAACCGGCTGCGGCCGCTGGTCCGGCCGCGCACGGTCTCGCCGGCCGCGAGGAGCGGGGCGTCCGAGCAGACGGCTTCCAGCGGTCCGATGTCGGACAGCTCGTAGCGCACGGTCGTCGAGCCCATGGCGTCGGCGCGGCCGCCGTCGACCACCAGGTAGTAGGTGCCGGCGGGCACGACGCGCGTCAGCGTGCGGGTCCCGCAGGCCTGCTCGGAGGACGACTCGCCGCAGGTGCCCTGGAGGTACAGCACCGGGTCGGTCAGGTCGCCGCCGCCGGCGGTGGCCGTCAGCAGGCTGCGCGAGGGGACCTCCAGCTGGAACACGACGTCCGGGGCGCCGGGCTGCGCGGCGCACGAGCCGCGGTAGTCGTCGGCGGCGAAGAAGGTGTCGACCTCCCCGTCCTGGTCGGGGCGCAGCGTCGCGGCCCCGGCGCAGGTGTCGTTGGGCGCGGTGGCGCGGCCGACCGGCGCCACGGTGGCCGTCAACCGGTAGCTTCCCTGCTCGCCCTCGTAGCCGTCGACAATCACCGTGTACGTCCCGGGGTCGAGCTGCGCCACGACCTGGGAGCGGCGGCGCCCCTGCTCGCCTTCGCCGAAGTCGTCGTTGCAGGCGAGGACCGACGACTCGCGCTCGCAGTCCGCGCGGATGGCGAGGGCGCCGTCGTAGTCCGAGGCGAGGGTCACGCGGACGCGGGACGGCTCGGTGATCTCGAGCCGGTAGCCGACGTCCGGGGCGCGGCTGCCCCCGGTGCATTCCTGGTCGGTGCGGAAGTCGTCGCCCTGGCCGACGGTCGAGCCGGAGACCTCCTCGCCGGGGACGAGCGGCGTCAGCTCGGCACAGACCTCGGCCGGGTCGCGCAGCACCTCGAAGGACGTCTCCAGGGTGTAGGTCCCCTCCTCGCTGGCGT
>CAZMRP010000478.1:0-984 GCA_964568275.1 uncultured Myxococcales bacterium | reverse complement strand
CCGAGCCGCGACTCGACCGCCGCGCGCGAGGTGTCGCGCTCCTGGGCGTCGTCGTTGCAGGCCACGGTGCCGAAGCTGCCGCCCGTGCACTCCGAGAGCAGGGACAGCACGCCGTCGAACTGGGTGGTGAGCTGGGCGCGGAGCACGCCGCGCTGCTCGACGACGACCTGGTACACCGCGTCCGGAGCGAAGCTGTCGCCGGGCGGGACGCAGGCCGGCGTCAGCAGATCGTCGCCGCCCGCGGTGGAGCCGCGCGCGGTTCCGCCCAGCGCCAGCTCGGCGGGCGCGTCGCAGGTCCCGCCGCCGCCGCCCCCGGCCCCGCCGAAGGAGGCGCCGCCGGCGGCAGCCGACCAGACGGCGGCGGCCCAATGGCCGGCGCCCGACATCGCGGTCACGCGGAGCGTGAACCGCCCGCTGCGCTCGGGGCAGAAGTGCACCGAGGCCTGCGGGCTGCGCGAGGCGTCGCCCGCCACCGGCACGCCGTCGGCGTCGAGCACGTCGAGGTCGAGGTCCCAGATGCCGTCGCCGCCGAAGGCGTTGACGGAGTAGCACTCGCGCCCCTGGAGTTGGACCTCGACGTCGTCCTGCTCGCCCTGGCCCAGGCGCCCCTCGGAGATCGGTCCGAGCGAGGCGAAGCCGGTGGGGCCGAGCACGTTGTGCGTGGCGGCGATGCGCTGCGCGATCGACAATGTGCCGCCGGTGCAGGCGTCGAGGCCGAGCAGCAGCAGGGCCGCGGGGAACAGCATCCGGAATTGACGCATCGTTTCGACTCCTTTCGCCCCGACGGGGCCGACGGTTCCCGGCACCATAGTGCCGACCACGCGCGCGGGTCAATTCCGCACGGCACGGCTCGTTCCGGCCCGTCTCCCTACGGTCGAGGACGGCTCACGATCCGCCGGGCGGGGCGGCGCCGCGGGCGCAGCCGGCCAACTCGCGCACCACGCGCGCGGCGCGGGTCACGGCGTCGTCCCGGTCGCCGTCGGC
>CAZMRP010000477.1:0-4628 GCA_964568275.1 uncultured Myxococcales bacterium | reverse complement strand
ACGCCCGTCCGCGTCCCGGTCGAGCCGCGCGTAGTGGCCGGTCGCCAGCCGTTCGGCCCCGAGCGCCCGGGCGTGCTCCCACAGCACGCCGAACTTCAGCGCCCGGTTGCACAGCACGCACGGGTTCGGCGTGCGCCCGCGGTCGTACTCGGCCCAGGCCGGCCGCAAGACGTGGCGCTCGAAGGCGTCGCGGGCGTCCACCACGTGGTGCGGGAGGCCCAGCCGCTCGGCCGCCGCCCGCGCGGCGTCGACGTCGGTCGCGCCGCGTCCCGGCAGCCCCGGTCCGTCCGGACGCAGCCGCAGCGTGATCCCGAATGCGTCGCTCCCCTCCTGCGCCAGCAGCGCGGCCGCCACGCTCGAATCGACCCCGCCGCTCATCGCGACGGCGACGCGCCGGCCCGCGCCGCTCATCCGCCGCGCACGCTCTCCGGCAGCGTCATGCCGGCGTCGCGGATCATCCGCAGGTCGGTCGCCACCGCCCGGCCCGGCGTCGTCAGGTAGCCGCCGACCATCACGCCGTCGGCGCCCGCGGCGAAGATCCACGACTGCAGCTCGCGCAGCACGTGGCCGCGCCCCCCGCAGACCCGGAGCTCCCGGTCCGGCAGCATCAGCCGAGCCACCGCCACGACCTTCAGCGCCTCCAGCGGCGGCAAGGGCGGCTCGCTCGCCAGCCGCGTGCCGGGGATGGCGTGCAGGAAGTTGAGCGGCACCGAATCGACCTCCAAATCCCTCAGCGCCGCCAGCAGCTCGACGCGTTGCGCGCGCGTCTCGCCCAGGCCGAAGATCCCGCCGCAGCAGATCGACAGCCCGACGTGCCGCGCCGCCTCGAGCGGCCGCAGCCCGTCGCTCCACCGCCGCGTGCTGCAGACGTGCGGGAAGTGCGACTCCGCCGTCTCGAGGTTGTGGTGGTACCGCCGCAGACCGGCGTCGCGCAGTTGGAGCAGCTGCCGGAGCCCGAGCAGCCCGAGCGACGCCGAGGGACGGAGCGGCAGCTCGCGCGCGATCCGCTCCACCGCCCGCGCCACGTTGCGCAACTCGCTCCGCCCGAGCTGCCGCCCCGAGGTGACGATGCTGAAGCAGGTCGCCCCGTGCGCCGACGCGGCCCGGGCTGCCGCGAACATCCGCTCGACGGAGATCAGCGGATAGCGGGCGATCCGCGTGCGCGCCCGCCCGGATTGCGCGCAGAACGCGCAATCCTCGCCGCAGTGCCCGCTGCGGGCGTTGACGATCGCACACAGCGCGACGACGTCCCCGCGCCGTTCGTGCCGCACCCGGTTGGCCCGCGCGAACAGCTCGAGCACCGCCGGGCCCTCCAGCTCCAGCAACTCGACCGCCTCGCGCTTCCCGATGCCCTTCATCCCCGCCTCGGCCCCCGGTCGCCGACGCCCAGCCCCTCGTTCATCCCGCCGGTCCGGTACCCCTCGAGGTCCAGCGCGACCCAGGTGTAGCCGAGGGCCTTGAGGTCCGCGACCACGCCGTCCCGCAGCGCCGGCTCGAGCAGCCGGGGCAGCTCGTCCGCACCGACCTCGACCCGCGCCACGGCACCGTGGTCGCGCACGCGCACGACGACGAAGCCGCGGTCGCGCAGCGCCTGCTCCGCGGCGCCGATCCGCCGCAGCCGCTGGACGCTCAGCTCCTCGCCGTACGGCACGCGCGAGGCGAGACACGCCGCCGCCGGCCGATCCCAGTTGGGCAGCCCGTGGGCCCGCGCCAGCGCCCGGACCTGCGTCTTGGTCAGCCCCGCCTCGAGCAGCGGACTGCGGACGCCCAGCTCCTCCACGGCGCGCCGCCCGGGGCGGAAGTCGGCGAGGTCATCGACGTTGCTGCCCTCGAGCACCGCGGCGCCGCCGGCCTGCGCGGCGATGGCGCGGAGCTTCGTCAACAGCTCGCGCTTGCACAGGTAGCAACGCTCCGGGGGATTGGCGCGGAACGCCGGGTCGGACAGCTCGTCGGTGTCGACCGCCTGCCACCGCGCACCGAGCCGCGCGGCCAGCTCGCGCGCCGACTCCTCCTCGAGCGGCGTGTAGGTCGCCGACCGGGCGGTCACCGCCAGCACGTGGTCCCGCAGCGCCTCCCGCGCGGCCAGCAGCACCAGGGAGCTGTCGACGCCTCCCGAGAACGCCACCACGGCCCCCGGCAGCTTCCGCAGCTCGTCCAGCAGCCGCGCCCAGCGCGCGGCGGTCTCGGCGTCCACGGCGGGAGCGGTGGGGTTCATCCGACGTCGAGCATCCGGCGCAGCGACGCCTCGGCGCGCCGCCGGGTCTCCTCGGGCACCTCGATCGGCGTCTGCAGCTCCTCGAGCGACCACAGGATCTTCTCGAGGGTGATGCGTTTCATGTTGGGGCAGATCGCCTGTTCGGAAGCCGGCACGAAGGTCTTGCCGGGGTTGTCGCGCTGCAGCGGGTGCAGGATCCCCAGCTCGGTGGCGATGACGAACGTCGTCGCGGCGCTGTCGCGGACGAAGCGCAGCATCTGCCCGGTCGACAGCACCGCGTCGGCCAGCGCCGTGACCTCGGCCCGGCACTCCGGGTGCGCCAGCACCACGGCCCCCGGATGCTCGCGCTTCCGGCGCTCGACGTGCTCCGGGAGAATCCGCGCGTGCGTCGGGCAGTAGCCGGGCCACATCGTCATCCGCCGGCCCGACGTCCGCTGGACGTGCCCGCCGAGGTACCGGTCGGGGACGAACAGGATCTCCCGCTCGGTCGGCAGCGAGGCGACGACCTTCGCCGCGTTGGCCGAAGTGCAGCAGACGTCGCACTCGGCCTTCACCTCGGCCGTGCTGTTCACGTAGCACACCACCGCCGCGCCGGGATGCTCGGCCTTGAACCGCCGGAGCTGCGGGCCGTCGATCATGTCGGCCATCGGACAACCCGATTCCGGGTCGGGCAGCAGCACCGTCCGGTCGGGCGCGAGGAGCTTGGCCGTCTCGGCCATGAACCGCACGCCGCAGAACACGATCACCTGCGCGTCGGTCGCGGCGGCGCGGCGGCTCAGATCGAGCGAGTCGCCGGCGAAGTCGGCGACGGCCTGGACCTCGCCGAGCTGGTAGTTGTGCGCCAGGATCACCGCCCGCCGCTCGCGGCGCAGACGGTCGATCCGGTCGACCAGTGTTCCCTCATCCTCCGGCAGGGTCGCGCCCATCGGCGGCAAGATAGGCTCGACCGCCCCGCCGCGCAACCATGCCGCGCGGCCGGGCGCCGCCGCACGAGCACGCACCCCGGCCCGCAGCTCCCGGACTCCGGGTCCGCACGATCTTGCTTGCGGCGGCAGGCCGCCTCTGCTCTAGACTCCCGACGGCACACCTGCAAATGGGAGGGAACACGATGCATCGCTCGAAGTCCGCCTGCCGACTCGGCCCCGCCGCCCTGGGCGCCGTCGCCCTCGCGTTGACGCTCGGAGCCTGCGAGACCACGGCCGCACCGCCCCAGCCGCAGACGCGCCTGGCGCTCCACGGCTGCACCCACTGGGAGCAGGGGCACCTGTGGTGCTCGGTCACGGTGCGCGACGCCGACGGCGCCCTGGTCACCGGCCTGTCCCGGGACGCCTTCCGCCTCACCGAGGAGGTCGCCGGGCTCGGCCGGGCGCAGGTCACGCTCGGCTCCACCGAGCGGTCCTTCGAGGAACCCGGCTTCTGGGAGCGCTCGGTCACCGCGGACCGCGTCGACCTCGTGTTCCTGATCGACGACTCGTTCACGATGGACGAGACGCTGACCCAGCTCCAGCTCGAGCTGCACGCGCTGCTCGACGGACTGCGGACGCGCCGGGCCGACTTCCGCCTCGGCTTCATCCAGTACGACAACCACTTCAGCGGTTCGCAGCTCGAGCCGCTGCGGGGGCCGATGGCCGAACCCGAGCTGCGCGCGGCCATCGATGACGTCACGTCGCGGGGCGAGTGGTGGTCGCCGTCGACCACCTTCGACGCCCTGCTGCTCGGGGACGCCGGCGAAGCGGACGGGCTGGCCTGGCGTGACGACGCCGAGCACGTGCTGGTGGTCGTCACGGACTCGTTCTCGTCCAGCGCCTACGGCTCGATCTGGTACACCGGCTGGGCCACCAACGCCGTCCAGAGCGCGGTGCAGGAACTGCTTCGCGCGCACCCGGCCCGCGTCTACTACACGCAGCCCGGCTGGGTGGGGGTCGAGGGAACCGACCCGAGCAACGACGGCTACGCCGACTCCGACTTCAACCCCGACGGCCTGGCGCGGGCCGGCCTCGAGCCGTTGGGCGACCCGCTCCCCTGGCCCTTCGTCGCCGACGATCTGCTCGCGGCGCTGGCGCTGGACGCCACCGACCTCGCCGACTCGCGCTACTACCTCGCCTGGACCAGCGGCCTGGAGCTGCTGCGGGCCGGAGCCGGGACGCCGGTCGCGATCGACATCGAGGTCACCCTGCCGGACGGCACGTTCGTGGTGGAAGGCACCCAGCCGGCGGTGCTGCGCGAGGCCGAGCTGGCGCTGGAGGTCCTCGATCCCCACGCCGGCCCGGTGAACGACGCGACGGTGATCCTGCTGCGGGAAATGGGCGACCTGACCCAGGAGCTGTACTGGGACAACCCCGTCACGGACGGCCGGGCCACCGTGCCGCGCGTCCTGGAGGGCGACTGGCTGCTGCGCGTGGCCACGTTGGTG
>CAZMRP010000476.1:0-4631 GCA_964568275.1 uncultured Myxococcales bacterium | reverse complement strand
CGGATGCCCTCCGAGGGAATGTCCAGGTCGCCGTCCGCGCCGGCATCACCGGCCGCGTCGGCATCGGCGTCCGCGTCCGCCCCGACGTCGGGGTCGGCGTCCGCGTCCGCGTCCGCCCCGGGCGGCGCCCCGGGAACGCACTCCCCCAGCTCGCAGTGCTCGCCCGCCGGACAGACGGCGCCCGCGCACGAGTCGAGACACACGCCGTCCCGGCAGTGGAAACCCGGGTCGCACACCACGTCCACGCACGCGTCGGGAACGCACCGCCCGTCGGGCAGGCACGTCTCGCCGGCCTCGCACGGGTCGTACTCGCAGCGCAGCACGCAGACCCCGTCCTCGCACACGGTGCACTCGTCGCAGGTCAGGCCGGCGCAGAGGTCGATGCACGACCCGGCCCGGCAGTCCCGGCCTGCCGGGCAGACGATGCCGTCGCAGGCGCCGACGCACACGCCACCGACGCAGCGCTGGCCGGGCTCGCACTCCACGTCGACGCACCCCGCGTCGATGCAGCGCCCGTCGGCGGCGCAGATCTGCCCCTCCGGGCAGCCGAACTCCGAGCAGACCGTCCGGCAGACGCCGGCGTCGCAGATCTCGAAGTCCGCGCACAGCTCGCCCTCGTCGGTCTCCCCGTCGCAGTCGTTGTCCAGCGCGTCGCACCGCTCGTCGGACGCCGCCAGCTCGCCGACGCACTCGGTGCCGCTGCCGACGCAGTTCGTCCGGCCGGGGGCGCAGACGCCGAGCAGGCCGGTCTCGCAGGGCGCGCCGGCGTCGGGACAGATGATCGCCCCGCCGCGGATCTGGTAGCGCCAGATGCCCGGCTCGCCGACGTTGGAGTCGTTGCACAGGATCGTGTGGATCGTCCCGGTCCGCGAGCCGGGGATCTCGACGAAGTCGCGCGTGTTGCCCGCGTCGAAACCCGCCTGCGCGGGGGTGCCGCCGAACCCGCCGCTCCCGCCGCTCGCGTCGCCCGTGGTCCACTCGCAGCGGTTGAACCGGAACTCGACGTCGAAGTCCCCGCCCTCCAGCGTGCAGCTCGGCGCGGCCGTCAGGATCAGCTGGAAGCTCATCTTCAGGTTGTCGTGGCACATGTAGTAGCCCGTCTCGTCCCAGGTGGCGACGAACAGGCCCGGCTCCATGTGCCACCAGACGCCGTTGGTCGGCGGGCTGGAACACCCGAGCCCGCCGCCGTAGCCCGAACAGCTCGGGCCCCGGATGTCCACGTCGGCCCAGTACGGCGCGATCATCGGCTGGTCCGCCACCGGGAACGCCCGCGGCGTGTAGGTCCACAGCGCCGCGCTGAACGTGATGTTGCCGTTGGTGTTGACGTAGGTCGACGTGTGCGTCCGGTCGAAGAACCGCAGGCCCCGCGGAAAGGCCGGCGTCAGGTCGATGATGTTGGACGAACCGTCGTCGTTGGGCGACAGGCAGTCGGTGCCGAAACCGTACGGTCCGCCGTAGGTGTCGAGCAGCGGGACGATCGCCCGCGCCTCGACGGCCGCCAGCACCCCCAGCAGCACTCCCAGCGTCAGGACCGGACGCAGACTCCCGCGGACGCAGCGCATCGCCTCACCTCCACCAACACCCCCGAGGCCGCCGGCCACCGCCGCAACCGGAGGCTACGGCGTGAGCGTCACCTGCAGCGTGTAGTCACCGAAGGCACCCGAGTACAGGCCGTCCACGAACAGGTAGTAGGTCCCCGCCGTGAGCAGACCGGCGTCGATCATCGACCGCAGGCCGTACGTGCCTCCGCCGTCGTCGTTGCACGCCAGCTGCGTCGCCGGGTCGTCGCACGCCGTCCGCAGGTAGAGCACCGTGTCCCAGGTGGCGACCGTGATCTCCGCCCGGACGGCGGCATCCTCCGCCAACACCAGCTCGTAGGCCACGTCCGGCCCGCCGCTGCCGCCGCAGGTCCCGCGACCGTCGTCGAACGTGCCGACCGTCGTCCCGCTCCAGGTCCCGGAAGCCTCGATCCGCTCCAGCCCCGCGCAGGGGTCCGACGGCTCGGAGAGCGTCAGCTCGAGGCTGAACGTTCCCTCCGCATCGGCCTTGACGATCACGTAGTAGGTGCCCGCGTCGAGCATCCGCCAGTCGACCATCGTCGGGTACTCATACCACTGGCAGATCTCCTCGGCGGCCGTGTTGCCGCATTCGGTGGTCACCACCAGGTACGGCCACAGGTCGTAGTCGGCGCGCAGCACCAGCGACACCGCCTGCGGCTCGGCGAGCGTGAAGACGTAGGTCACGTCCTTCATCGGCGTCGAGCTGCAGCTGATCCGGTAGTCGTCGCCGGCGGCGAGCAGGGTGCCGGTGAAGCGCCCGCCGGCGGAAATGTCGATCGCCCCGCTGCACAGGTCGTTCTCCGGCGGCGGCGACGGCGGCGCGGTCGACACGTCGACCGAGTAGCGCCCGGAGGCGGTGGCTTCGACCCACAGGTAGTAGCGGCCCGCGGGGACCGCCCCGAGCGTCCGGTGGAACGGCCAGCCCGAGTCGCAGACCACGAACGTCGAGGCGTCGTCGCAGACGGTCTGGAGCGCCACGTAGGGCGAGATGGTGGCCGAGGCGACGTCGATCGTCACGTCCCGCGCCTCGGTCAGCTCGAAGGTGTACACCGCATCGGCGCCGTCCATCCACGACGCGCACTGGATCGAGAAGTCGTCGCCCATCCGCGTCAGGTCCTGCTCCAGGTGGCCGGGCACGGTCAGCTCCACCGGATTGTCGCAGCTGTCCCCCGGCTCGGGCGGGCCGGCCGGCTCGGCATCGACGCGGATCAGGAACGTCAGCACGTCCCAGCTCGAGACGACGACGTAGTACGTCCCCGGCTCCAGCGCCCGCTGGAAGTACGAGATGCGGAAGCTCGAGCCGCAGCGCAGCTCGCTGGACGTGTCGCCGCACGCGCGCTGGAGCGAGACGTAGACGTAGCTGTCCCCCCCGTCGACCGAGAGCAGGACGTCGGACGCCTCGGTCAGCGTGAACGAGAACACGACGTCGACGTAGCTCGACCCGTCGCAGGAGCTGGGGACGTCGGCCGTGGCCCCCTCGCTGAACGCCTCCCACTCGACCCCCAACGTCAGCTCGCGCGGCGACGTGCAGTTGTCGAAGTCCATCTGGCAGGTCGGGTCGAGCGCGTCGGTGAAGCCGTCGCAGTCGTTGTCGAAGGTGTCGAAGCAGCGCTCCATCGCGTCGGGATTGGACAGCGGGTCGATGTCGTTGCAGTCGTCGCCGCCGCAGCGCGTGTCGACGTAGGTGTCCATGTCCCGATCGAGCTGCGGGTGGACGCAGCTCGGGGCCATCCCGGGCTCGGGCTCCACGCAACGGTCCATCGTGCAGGGGTCGCCGTCGTCGCACCCCCGGAACGGCTCCCCGGGACCGCAGCCGTCCCGCGCGTAGCAGATCTCCTCGCCGTTGCAGACCTGGTCGTCCTGGCAGGGCGCGTCGTCCGGCGTGTTGCGGCACAGCCCGCGGTCGCACGCGTCGACCGTGCAATCGACGCCGTCGTCGCAGTCCTCGTCGACCTCGCACTCCCAGCCCCACTCGGAGTCGTCGGCGTCGTCGGGCTCCTGGTCCCCGACGTCCTCGCCGTCGACGTCGCCGCCGCCGTCGTCGGTCGACGAATCGCCGTCGGCACACCCGACCGCCGCCGCCGGCCCGACGAGCAGCGCCAGCCCGACGAGCCACCGGGAACCTGCTTGGAACGCCATCTCGCCCCTCCCGCCGTGCCGACCCGGCCCCCCGGATTCCGTCGCTCGGGAACGCCGCGGCACCACCCGGGCAGCCTACACGGCGCGACTCCGCTCGGCAACTGCCGGCTAGGGTTCCAGGAGGTCCGTGGCCAGCGCCAGCTCCAAGAGCGGCCGCGCCGGCCACGGCACCAGCACCCGCTGCTCGACCCCGTCCCGGCGCGCGTCGTAGCTCCGCTCCCCGAGCTCCACGTCGCAGCCGAGGAACACCAGCAGGTCCGTGGCGCCGAACAACCGCCAGCGAAGCCCCACCACCGCCCGCAGGAGCCCGAGCACCACCGTCGAGGGCTCCGCCAACACCCCGGACGACCCGCTCGCCAGCGTCGGCGTCGCCCGCACCACGTCGAGCCCGCCGCCGAACGCCGCCAGCAGCCCCAGGTCGTCCGCCAACGGCAGCTCGACCGACAGCAGCAGCCGGAACAGTCCCTGGTCGAGCCGCACGCCGATCGGCGCGCCCTCCGCCTCGAGCGGCGCCCGCCCCTGCGCCGTCAACCACAACGCGGGCCGCAACGGCGCCTGGAGCAGCCCGAACGACAGCACCGCCAACGGCCCGTGGGATACCGGCGCGGCGTCGGCGAAGCCGCCCAGTTCGTACCCCACGCCCAGCCGGAACGACACCGACCGCGCCGCGGACGACGGCTCCGGCGCCGGAACGACCAGGGGAACCTCGTCGGGTGGAGCCGGCGGCACCGGTTCCGGCGCCGGAAGCCCCAACTCGACCCGCAACTCCTCGCGCGTCCGCTCGAGCCGCCGGCCGGCCAGCAATCCGTCGACCCCGAAGGCGAGCACGTGCGCCAGCTCCTCGCGGACCACCTCGTCCACGCCGTCGCCCAACGGGACGCGACGCACCCGCACCCGCTCCCAGGCGCCATCGACGAGGTACAGCGTCGCTTG
>CAZMRP010000475.1:0-4640 GCA_964568275.1 uncultured Myxococcales bacterium | reverse complement strand
CACGGAACGGCCCGCGGCGGCGCGGCCGAGCGCCCTCCGCGCGACCCGTCGCGCTGTCTCCCCGCCGTACCGGCTGTGGCTCCCTCCATCGCCGGCGCGTGTTGTACCACGGACGACGGTGCAATTGGCAACCTCGCGGGCCGCGAGAGCCCGGAACCGCCTTGATACGCGGCCCGCGGACGATCTAGTCGACGCCCGGGACAACAGATGCGGTGGTTCCGATGGTCGGGGCGGATCGTGTCTGCTTTGCTCGAAGGGGAGACGACAAATGCAAGCTTACGAGATCACGCAGAGGCTGTTCACGCGCGCCGAGGAGTTGATCCTGCGGACGGCGGCGACCCCGCCGACCGACCAGGTGGCGCTCAAGGCGCTCGCGCCGGACATGGTGCGCGAGTGCCAGGCGTTCAAGGTGACGGACAGCTCGGTCAAGGCCGCGGAGCGGGGAGCGGCCAAGGAAGTCCAGGAGGCGCTCGACGCCATGAACCCGCTGCGGAAGTTCTACGACGAGGCCCGGCAGGTGGTGATGGCTGCGGGAGAAGCCGCGCCCTGTCGGTGAAGTTGCCGCTCATCGCCTCCTGCCCTTTTTGCCCGGGCCGAGCGCTTTCGGCTTCTCCTGCCCCTCCAGGCGGCGCGTCTCGTCGACGAGCCGGTCGAAGTCGCTCTCGAACAGTCGGTCCTGTACGATGCGATACTTCTCGAACTGGGTCTCGGCGTGCGCCCTGGCGATCTCCGCCGTCACCTCGCCGGCGTCCGAGAGCACCTGACGATCGGTCGCGGCGAGGAAGCGATTCAACCGCGTCTCCCAGTCCTCCATGGTCATGGGGATCTTGCGGAGCGCCATGTCCTCGGCGACGTCGAGGTACGCGTTCACCAGCCGCGAGAGCTGCGCCAGCTCCTGTTCGGTCAGGTAGTTCTTGGCCACGACCACGTCGAACTTCTGGATCTTGCCGTGGGGCGCGTCGGTCCAGGTATGGAGGCCCATGTGCTCCTTGGTGGAGTCGGCGCGGTCGACGATGACCTCGGCAGCGGTTTGCCCGTGGATGGCCCAGTGCAGCTTGTTCTGCACCGTGGCGAAGAAGCGCTTGGTGGCCTGCGCCGTGACGTCGTAGTCGACGGACGTTGCGTAGATGTCGGTGATCTTCTGGTAGAACTTGCGCTCCGAGAGCCGGATCTCGCGGACGCGCTGGAGCTGCTCCTCGAAGTAGCGATCGCTCAGGACGGAGCCGCCGCGCTTGAGGCGCTCGTCGTCCATCGCGAAGCCCTTGATGGTGAACTCCTCGATGACGCGCGTAGCCCACTTGCGAAACTGGACGGCGCGCTCGGAGTTGACCTTGTAGCCGACCGCGATGATGGCCGAGAGGTTGTAGTGCTTGGTGTCGTAGGTCTTGCCGTCGGCGGCAGTTATCCGAAAATCCTGGATAACTGCGTCCTCCTCCAACTCGCTGTCTGCAAACACCCTTTTCAGGTGGTAGTTGATGGTGCGGACGTCGACATCGTAGAGCTGCGCCATCATCTTCTGGCTGAGCCACACGTTCTCGTCGGCGTAGACTGCCTCCACGCCGCCCCCGCCGCTGGCCGCCACGAAGGTCAGGTACTCGGCCGCCGAGGAACGGACGAGGGAGACGGTGGGGGACTTCTTCTTGCGGGTCATCCGACCTCCCTTACCGGCGCGTACCCTGGAAATGCGTCTCGAGCGCGTCGATCCCGTCGAGCCGGAGCTGCGCCAGCCCGACGTAGACGAGCCGAACCTCCCCCGCGACGATTCGATACGGCATTGTTTCCTCCCCGTCGTGGGCGCCGACGCCGCCTGCGCCTTCGACCAGTCCCGCAAGTCCATCGACAAGGTGTCCGCATGGTACACCGGATCCGCGCGTCCCCGCTTCAGCAAGTTCGTCCACGAACCCCGCCGGCCGACCGGGCGGCGTTCTCCCCCCGCCCCCACCCTCGTGCTCGCGCTCGCGCTCGCGCTCGAATCCGCCTGCGCTACGACGCGCGGAGCAGGTCGAGGAGCGGGGCGTCGGGGGAGTCGGGGTCGGGCATCAGGTCGCCGGTCCCCGGGTTCACCACGAGGTCCAGCTCCTCGAGCGGGATCTGCCCGATCAGCGGCGTGGTGCCGGCGGGCTCGACCAGGGCGCTGCCGACCATGTCGCGCCCGAGGATCTCGATGCCGACGTTCTTCACCCTCGGCACCTCGCCCACCCGCCCGTCGGCGTAGCGGACCCTGCGCCGCTCCACCGCCGTCAGCCCGAGCTTCCGGCAGACGTCCTCCGGCAGCACGAGCATCGTCGCGCCGGTGTCGACCAGCGCGTCGACCTCGAGCGTCCGGACCTGGTCGGCGGGCAGCAGCCCCCGGCGGGCGAGCGCCTCGTCGTCCTGATTGGTGAGCTTGACCTTGGTCATGACCTTCCCCATCGGCGGCCTCCGGTGTGCGGGGTCGTATCGCGGGTCGGAGGCCCCCCGTGGCGTCGAGCATAGCACGGGCCCGCCGGGGGGCCCGCAGGGGCCTTGCGGGGAATAGTCCGCATCGATTATTCGTTGCCACTCCCGGATGTTCGGGGGGTTCCCCCCCGGGGCGACCCGGAGGGCACGAAGGAGGGAGCGGCGGCATGCAGGCCGACGTCAAGGCGATCCAGGAGAAGGTCCAGCACGAGTCGGAATCGATCGACCTCGCGCTCTACGAGATCGGCAAGGTGATCGTCGGCCAGAAGCCGATGATCGAACGGATCCTCGTCTCGCTGCTCACGGGGGGCCACGTGCTGATCGAGGGGGTGCCCGGGTTGGCCAAGACCCTGGCGATCCGCACCGTCACCCAGGCCATCTCCGCGAAGTTCCAGCGGATCCAGTTCACCCCGGACCTGCTCCCCGCGGACCTCGTGGGCACCGTCGTCTACAACCAGCAGCAGGGGACCTTCACGCCGAAGAAGGGGCCGATCTTCACCAACCTGCTCTTGGCCGACGAGATCAACCGCGCCCCGGCCAAGGTCCAGAGCGCGCTGCTCGAGGCGATGCAGGAGCGGCAGGTCACGATCGGCGACACGACCTACCCGCTCGCGGAGCCGTTCCTGGTGATGGCGACGCAGAACCCGATCGAGCAGGAGGGGACCTACCCGCTGCCGGAGGCGCAGATCGACCGCTTCATGCTCAAGGTGCTGGTCGACTACCCGTCGCGGGAGGAGGAGCTGACGATCCTGGAGCGGATGGCGACCGGGACGCCGCCGGTGCCGAAGCCGGTATTGACGCCCGAGGACATCCTGCGGATCCGGCAGGTGGTCGACGAGGTGTACGTCGACGAGCGGGTGAAGGGGTACATCGTCGACATCGTGATGGCGACGCGGGACCCCAAGGCGCACCGGCTGGACGACCTGGTGGACTTCATCGAGTACGGGGCGAGCCCGCGCGCGTCGATCGCGCTGGCCAAGGCCGCCAAGGCCCACGCCTTCCTGCGGCACCGCGGCTTCGTCACGCCGGAGGACGTCAAGGCGATCGGGCCCGACGTGCTGCGGCACCGCGTGATCCTGACCTACGAGGCGGAGGCCGAGGAAGTGACGGCGGAGCGGATCGTGCATCGGGTGCTCGAGACGGTCCGGGTGCCGTAGTGGCTCCGGACAGCAGTTTCGATCCGACCGGTAGGGGCGCCACGCAGGGCCGCGAGCGAGGCGAGCGGGCCGAGTGCGCCCGCGGGAGCACTCGGCCCGCGCCCTGCGGGCTCGGGCCTACGTGGCTCCCCTACCGGATCCGGATCACGACGGACGGACGGCGGCCCTAGCCGCCGGGACGGGACGCGACGCGCG
Organism: uncultured Myxococcales bacterium; assembly: GCA_964568275.1. Taxonomy (GTDB): domain Bacteria; phylum Myxococcota_A; class Polyangia; order DRWM01; family JAAZOP01; genus JAAZOP01. The sequence goes on along the minus strand of CAZMRP010000475.1, from coordinate 849 downwards.
GGAGGCCGGAGGCCCCGACGATGCTGCCGCGAGACCTGCTGAAGAAGGTACGCAAGATCGAGATCCGGACGAGCCGGCTGGTCGACGAGCAGCTCGCCGGACAGTACCACTCGGTGTTCAAGGGCCGCGGGATGGCCTTCGACGAGGTCCGCCCGTACCAGATCGGCGACGACGTCCGCTTCATCGACTGGAACGTCTCGGCGCGCTTCGGCGACACCTTCGTCAAGGTGTTCGTCGAGGAGCGCGAGGCGGTGGTGATGCTGGTCGTCGACTTCTCGCACTCGATGCGCTTCGCCGGCCTGCAGCAGCCGAAGATCGAGATCGCCGCCGAGGTCGCGGCGCTGCTCGCCTTCTCCGCCATCCGCAACGACGACCAGGTGGGGTTGATCGCCTTCGCCGACGAGGTGGTCCGCTTCGTCCCGCCCAAGAAGGGGCGCAAGCACGTGCTGCGCGTGGTGACCGAGATCCTCCGCGGCATCGACCGCGACGACCCGGACCACCGCGAACGGCCCACCGACGTCGGCGGCGCGCTCGACTTCCTCAACCGCGTCTCCAAGCACCGCTCGATCGCCTTCCTGATCTCCGACTTCCTCGCCGACGGCTACGACCGCGCGGTGCAGCACACCAACGCCCGCCACGACCTGATCCCGATCGTGATCCGCGACGGGCTGGAGGAAGAGCTGCCGCGCGCCGGCCTGGTGCCGCTCGAGGACCCCGAGACCGGCGCGCTGGTGCTGGCCGACCTCTCCTCGCGCCGCACCCGCGAGGCGCTCGAGGAGCACGAGCGGCGGCGGAACGCGGCCCGCGACCGGCTGTTCCGGCGCAACAAGATCGACTTCATCAAGCTCC
>CAZMRP010000474.1:0-4640 GCA_964568275.1 uncultured Myxococcales bacterium | reverse complement strand
GGCGGCGGACGCCCGTGCGGCGGAGGGGCTGCCCGCGGCGGAACGCGGGCGGATGGAGGAGCTGCTGGCGCTGGTCCGCGAGCAGGCGGCGGCGCGCTGAGCCCGGATGCGGCGTCCCGGTGGACACCTTGGCGAGCGCGGGGTAACCTTCCTCCGGCGGTTTCCCGACGGGGGTCCGGAAGCCGGCGGGAGTCGAGCCGATGGGGTTTCGACGCGTCGCGGGTCTGCGGGGGGTCCTGCTGCTGGCCGCCGTGCTCGCGCCGGCCGGCTGCCTGGTCGATGAGGGGCCCTACCGGCAGGAGCGGTTCGGCATCCGCTATCTCGACCATGAGGAAGCCGAGTTCCTGCGGCTGATCAACGAGTACCGCACGGCCAACGGCCTGGGGACGCTCACCTCGTCCACCACGATCAACCAGGCGGCCTACGACTTCTCGATCGACATGGGCGTGCGCGGCTTCTTCGACCACGTCGACCCGGAGGGCCGGACGCCCTTCGACCGGATGTGCGCGGCGGCCTACGAGCCGGCGTGCGCGGGCTCGACGGTGATGGGCGAGAACATCGCGGCGGGGATGGAATCGGCCTACGAGGCCTTCGACGGCTGGCGGCACTCCCCCGGGCACAACGCCAACATGCTGACGGCGGAGTACGTCGCGATCGGCATCGGTCGCGCGCACACCGCCGGCTCGCCCTACGGCTGGTACTGGACCACCGACTTCGGCGGCATCCTCGACGAGGACGGCTGCGCCTGCCGGCTGGCGGAGACGCGGGACTGCGCCACGCCGTCGTGCGGCGGCGGCGTCCAGGAGTGCGACGACCACTGCCAGTGGAACGAGTGCCACGTTCCGGCGGCGGGCACCGAGATCTGCGACGGCTACGACAACGACTGCGACGGCACCACCGACGAGGACGTCTGCGGCTCCTGCGTGCCCACCACCGAGCTCTGCGACGACCGCGACAACGACTGCGACACCGTGGTCGACGAGAACCGCGTCTGCGGGCCCGCGTGCGAGCCGGTGTCCGACCTCGAGGAGTGCAACGGCAACGACGACGACTGCGACGGCGTGATCGATGACGGGTGTCCGTGCCCGCCCGGCACCCCCGCGCGGCAGTGCGGCGTCGCCGCCGGTCGCTGCACCGTCGGCGAACAGTCGTGCGTCGACGGGACGTGGGGTCCGTGCACCGGCGCCGTGCTGCCGCGGCGCGACCTGTGCGACGGCCTGGACAACGACTGCGACGGCGAGACCGACGAGGGCGCGTGCAACGTCGACGAGGGGGGCGGCGACGACGGTTGCGACTGCGCGGTCGTCTCGCCCCGGCACGGCCGGGACGGCGCGGCGCTCGCCGGGCTGCTCGCGGCGGTCCTGTTCGCCCGCCGCCGCGGGACGCGGAAGGGAGGTCGGTGATGCCTCGACGGCTGCGCGCCGCCTTGCTCGCGCTGCTGCTCGCCGGTTGCGGCGACGACGGGAACCCGACCGGCGGCCGCCCCGTCGGGGACCCGTGCGAGCGCTCCTCGGACTGCGAGCTCGATTGCGTGCTGCCGAGCGACGTCTGGGTGGACGGCCTGTGCACCCGCTGGTGCGGCGACGACTGGTCCTGTCCGTCCGGTTCGCAGTGCATGGATTTCGGGGGCGAGATCTACTGCTTCGCCCAGTGCTGGTCGTCGGACGAGTGCCGGGAGGGGTGGGGCTGCGGCTCCGCCGGCGCCTGCGTGCCGTGCGCGCTCGACCCGTCCGCCTGTCTGCCGCCGGCGGATGCGGATGCCGACGCCGAGGACGTGCCGGACGAGGGGATCGAGCCGGACGCGGCGGATGCCGACGCGGATGCCGCGGATGCCGACGCGGATGCCGATGCGGACGCGGACGCGGACCCGGACACCGGACCGCTGGTCAACGGGTCGCCCTGCACGCGGGCCGACGAGTGCCGGTCGCGGCTGTGCCTGCCGGCGGCGCTGGGCGGCGTCTGCGCCGACCGCTGCGCCCCGACGGACGCCTGCGACTACGGCTACTCGTGCGTGCCCTTCGCGGAGGACTCGGACGCCAACGGTCGCACGGACCGGGTGGGCTACGGCTGCTACGACTGGACCACCGAGGCGCTCCAGGACGGGCTGGCCTGCACGGCCGACACGCAGTGCCGCTCGCGGTTGTGCCGGGAAGGGGTCTGCACGCGGCTGTGCGGGGACGGCGGCGACTGCGTGGCGCTGACCGTCTGCGGAGCCTTCGATCTGGCGCTCGACGACGGCGCCGGCAGCTACCCGGCCTGCCGCTTCGAGGCGGCGGGTGCGGCCGAGATCCGCGCGCTGCCGCTCGGCGCGCAGTCGATGTCCACCGGCGCCACGGGCCGGGCCGGCGAGCTGTGGCTGCCGCCGAACGCGGTGTCGCTGCAGGTCTTCGCGCGCCAGCAGGGGACCCGCGGGGCCTACGTCGGCGTGCTCAACGCCTACGATCCGGCCAACGAACGCATCTTCTCCTACGACGACTTCGTCGACGGGCGCGACACGCCCAACTGGCACATGCCCGATTCGCGGGCCGGCAGCTTCTTCGTGCCGATCTCCAACCGGGTCACGTTCCGCGTCGGCCGCTACCTCTGGACGCCGGTGATGTTCCCGCCCGACGAGACCAGCAGCTTCGCCGACACGGTCGAGTGGACCGCCCACGTGAAGCTCGACCCGGGCGGCGCCGTCGCCGGGCGGCTGGCGGCGAACCTGTTCTTCGTCGGCTGCACGGTCAACGCCGGCTCCGCGCCGACGTCGACGCGCTTCCAGGGCGCGTTGGACGAGTGGGAGCGGGTCTACGCCTCGGCCGGCATCACGGTCGGGGACTACACCTACACCGACATCACCGGGACGGCCGCGACGACCTACAGCACCGTCAACTACGGCTCGGACATCGACAACGGCGAGGTCGGCCCGCTGATGGCGCTGTCGGCGGGGCGGACCGAGCACGCGGTCAACGTGTTCTTCGTCCACGACTTCTCCGGCTGGGGATTGCTGGGCGTGGCCGGCGGCATCCCCGGCCCGCCGGCGGTCCACGGCACCACCCACTCCGCCGTGATCGTCAACCTCGACGGCGCCTGGAGCATGGGCGCGGACTTCATCGGCCAGGTGATCGCCCACGAGGTCGGCCACTACCTGGGCCTGTTCCACTCCACCGAGAACCCCGACAGCACCTGGCCCTACGGCGGCGACCCGCTGGCCGACACGACCACCGGCGACCGCAACAACCTGATGTACTGGCAGGCCTCCGGCGGCGATCGGCTGTCGAGCGCCCAGGGCGGCGTGATGCGCCGCTCGCCCACCGTGCGCGTGCCGTAGTCGAGGCGCACCGCGCCGCTCACTCGTAGTGCAGCCCCTCGACGGGGCGCATCCGGGATGCGCGCCACGAGGGGATCAGCGTGGCGATCAGGCAGATGCCGAAGGCGATGGCGGCGCAGGCGACGTAGTCGAACAGGCGGACGTCCACCGGCAGGTGGTCGATCATGTAGACCTTGGGGTCGAGCGGCCAGGCGTAGGCCCGCAGGGCGGCGGAGATGCCGTAGCCCAGCGCCAGACCGATCGACAGGCCGACCAGGCCGATCACCACACCGACGGTGACGAACACGGTGCGCACGTCGCCGTCCGGCGAGCCCATCGACTTGAGGATCGCGATCTCCTTCCGCTTCTCCAGCACGATCATGATCAGCGTGGACACGATGTTGAACGCGGCGACGCCGACGACGACGGCCAGCACGATCGTCAGGACGACCTTCTGGATCCACAGGGCGGTGAACAGGTTCTTGTTCAGCTCCTTCCAGGTGATCACCCGGTACGCGGCCTGGTGGGTCGCGTCCGCCAGCAGGGTGGCGGGGAGGGCGGCCAGGGCGGCCGTGCGGCGCGGAAGCCAGCGCCGGCTGGGAAAGCGGTCCCAGGCGGCGCCGCTGCGCAGGAAGCCGCCCCGCACCCCCTGCAGCCCCTCGATCGTGTCGTAGGCCGCGAGCAGCCCGCGCAACTCGCCGGCCACGTCGTCGGCGCGCTCGAGGTCGTTCAGTCGCAGCTCGACGCCGGTCACCGTGTCCCCGCGCTGGAACATCGCCTGCGCCTCGCGCAGATGGATGTAGACCATCCGGCTGTCGTACTCGTTGAACCCCGAGTAGAAGATCCCGGCGACCTGGAACGCGACGTCCGAGGGTCCGGAGTGGGCGCCGAAGCCGAACCCCAGGCTCCCGGAGGGAGAGACGATCTTGACCACGTCGCCGGCCACGATCCCGAGGTTCTCGGCCAGCGTGCGGCCGACGATGATCGTGGGGAGCGCCGTGGAGTCCGCGGGCGTCCCGACGACGTCGCTGCCCTGCTGCTCGAGGATCGCCGTCAGCGGGTCGGGTTCGTCCGGGCGGTCGCCGAACAGCGACGGGTCGTAGGCGCCGTCGTGGAACAGGTCGTCGTGCGTCGGAGCGCCGGGCGGGACGCGGCCGTTCCCCGGCGGGGCGATCGTCGCCAGCTCGGGCAGCGGCGCCGGAAGCTCCGCCGCCTCGGCCTCCGCCTCGGCATCGGCCGTCTCGCCGGCGTCGGGCGCGGCCGGTCGAGTGCCGGGCAGGGCCGCGAGCAGCAGCGAGCGGAAGGCGGGCGGCAGGGACCGCGGGTCGGGGGACCGGCGGGCCGCGTCGGG
>CAZMRP010000473.1:0-4657 GCA_964568275.1 uncultured Myxococcales bacterium | reverse complement strand
GGGGAGCGCGTACAGGCCACTCTTCCTCAGCCGGCTTCTCGGCCGGCGGGCCGGGCGTGGACCCGCCGACGGAGCCGTCGGGCGAGCTGCTGTACCGGCAGGCCGAGGCGGCGATGACGGCCGGTCGGTTGGAGGAGGCGGTGGGCCTGCTGGAACGGGTGGCCGACCTGGAGCGGGGCCGTGCGCTGGGCGGGACCGCGCTGATCGACCTGGCGGCGCGGTACCGGCGGCTCGGTCGTCCCGCGGACGCGGCCGCGGCGTGCCGTCGCTATCTCGCGGAGCATCCCGGCGGGACGTTCCGCGGCGAGGCGCGCATCACGCTGTGCCGGCTGGAGCAGCAGGCCGGGAACGCTGCGGCCGCCCGCGCGTGCTACGCTGCGTACCTGGAAGAGCAGGCCGCGGGCCCGTACGCCGTCGAGGCGGCCGCGGGCGCCGCGGGGAGCGGGAACGGAACGTGATACGCCCGTCGAACCCCGTTCGCCGCGTAGCGGGTGCCGCGAGCACGGCGGTCGTTGTCGCGTTCGCGCTGGTGGCTTCCGGCTGTTGGGTGGAGCAGGTCCAGATCGAGCCCGACGGCTGGATTCCGGACGGCGGCCGCGACGGGGACGGGACGGGAGGCGACGGAACGGACGGCCCGTCGGTCGAGCTCTGCAACGGGCTGGACGACGACGGGGACGGCACGACCGACGAGGGGTTCGACTGCCTCGCGGGCGAGGAGCGTCCGTGCGTCGAGGGCGCGTGCGACGGTGTCCAGGTCTGCGACGGAACGAGCTGCACCTGGCGCGCCTGCGACTTCGGCCCGCCGCCGGCGCACGACACCTGCGCGGGCGCGCTCGAGTTGTCGGCGTCGGGCGAGTACGAGGGGACGACCTGCGGTGCGGCGGACGACCACGCTCCCCCGCCGAGCTGTGCCGGCGGAGGCGGACCGGACGTCTGGTACCGGTTCGTGGTGACGCAGCGCGAGACGGTGTACGCCGACACGGTCGACGGCCGGACGTGGAACTCGGTGCTGCAGCTGAGGTGGGGCGAGTGCTCGGGCGGTCTGCCGCCGGTGGTGTGCGCCGACGACCAGTGCCCCGCCGTGTCCGGCGGCCGCCGCTCGCAGTTGCTGGAGGTCCTCGATCCCGGAACGTACTACCTCGTGGTCGATGGCCAGGCGGTCGGAGAAGCCGGCCCGTTCCGGCTGCGGTTCCAGCGGGCGTCGTGCGGCGAGCCGTCGACCCTCACGGGAAACGGCAACTTCGACGGCACGACGGCGGGGCGTGCGGACGAATGGGCCGGAAGCTGCGGCGGGGAGTCCTCGCCGGACGTGTTCTACGCCTTCGGACTGTGCGAGCCGCGGACCGTGACCGCCAGCACCTGCAGTCCGATGTCGGGATTCGACTCGGTGCTGGCGTTCCTCGGCAGCGGTTGCGCCGACACCGACGAGGTGGCGTGCAACGACGACGACCCGGCCTGCCACTACGGGAGCGGCCGCTCCACCGTCACGGCGACGCTGCCGGCGGGTCTCAACTTCCTGGTGGTCGACGGGCGGCGGTCGGCCGGCGGCGCCTACCGGTTGACCGTCAGCGGCATGTAGGCCCGTCGGCGGGTCGCCGACCCTCGCAAGGAATCTCCGGGCCCGGGGAAAGTACTTCGAGCTTCGAACTTCGGACTTCGAGCTTCGGACTTCGGGTTTCGCGGCGAGGAGGTCGGCCGATGAGACGACGACATGGTTCGTGGATTCCGTTGGTCGTGCTGGCGGTCGCGGCGGCGATGTCGGGCTGCGGGGACGACGACACGGTCGGTGATGCGGGCCCCGACACCGGAGAGGTGTCGGACCAGACGCCGACGGACGGCGAGCCGGGGGACGGCGACACCGGCGAGGTGCCGTGCGAGTGCACGGGCGACTCGGAATGCGACGACGGAGATCCGTGCAACGGCGCCGAACAGTGCACGGCCTGCGCCTGCGTCTCCGGGATTCCCGCGGCGGACGGCACGGGCTGCAACGACGGCGATGCCTGCACGTCGGGCGACGCCTGCGCCGCCGGCGTCTGCACGGGCGAGGCGCGCGACTGCGACGACGGCAACCCGTGCACGGACGACACCTGCGACGCCGCCGCCGGCTGCGGGCACGCGAACAACGCGTTGCCCTGCGACGACGGCGATCCGTGTACCGAGGGCGAGTTGTGCGCCGCCGGCGCATGCGGCGGCGGGACGGCCGTCGTCTGCGACGACGGGAACCCGTGCACGGACGACGCCTGCGACCCGTCCCTCGGATGCGTCGGGACGCCCAACACCGCCGGCTGCGACGACGGCAGCGTCTGCACGACGGACGACGTTTGCGCGGACGGCAGCTGCGCGGGCACGCCCATCGTGACCTGCGACGACGGGAACCCGTGCACGGACGACGCCTGCGACCCGGCCACCGGGAGCTGCACGGCGACGGACAACACCGCGCCCTGCGACGACGGCGACCCGTGCACCGAGTCGGACGCGTGCGCGGCCGGGTCCTGCGTTCCGGGGTCGCGGCTGCCGGACTGGTACCCCGACGCCGACGGCGACACGTTCGGCGACCGCGAGGCGACCCCGGTCTGCGGGGCGGCGGCGCCCGACGGGCATGTCGCCGACTTCACCGACTGCTGCGACACCAACGACGACGTGTTCCCCGGCCAGACGGCGTGGTTCGTCGAGCCCTACAACTGCGGCAGCAGCTCCAGCACGTTCGACTACAACTGCAACGACACGCCCGACATGCGCTATACCGTCGCCGGCGGCGATTGCACCCGCACCGGCACGTCCTGCGTCACGACGGTGGGCTGGGTCGGGTCGATCATCCGCACCTGCGGCGGCAGCGGCAGCTTCGTCACGGCCTGTTCGACCACCTGTGCCCCGGTCTCCGAGAACCGGCCGCAGGAGTGCCACTAGGATTGCGGGTCCCGAGCTTCGTTCCGGACGGCGGAGGACCGACGGCAGGAGGAGCGTGCATGGTGCGGTGGCTGTTGATCGGATGGCTGGGAGTGGTCCCGGCGCTCGCGTCGGGTTGCGACGCGGGGGACGACGTCGCCGACGCCGTGGACGACGTCGATCACGCCGGCGACGGCAACTGGGAGGACGGCGACGCGCTGGAGGTCCGCGACCACGCCGAGTGAATCGCGGTCGTCAGCCGGGGACCCGTCCGCAGAGCAGCAGCAGCCGGGCGAAGGCCAGTCGGCTCTGGTAGCGCTGGACGGTCACCTGGATCCGCGCCGCGTTCACCCGCTGCTGCGCCTCGTCGACGTCGAGGCTCGTGCCCGCGCCGGCCGTCCGGCCGACCTCGGCCAGCCGCAGCGCCTCTTCGGCCAGCACGACCTGCCGTTCGGCGGTGTCGATCGATGCCAGCGTGGACTCGTATTCCTGCACCGCCGAGCGCACCTCGGTCCGCACCGCCAGCTCCGCCGCCTCCAGCTCCGCCTCGGCCTGCAGCACCTCGGCCCGCCGCTGGTCGAGCAATCCGTACCGCGGCTCGTCGTACAGCGGCACCGACAGCACCAGCGCCAGCGTCCACAGGTGGCGGCGCCCGCCGAAGCCCGCCGGCTCCGTCAGTTCGGCGGCATACTGGAACCCCGCCGAGACCGTCGGGAAGAACGCGGTCCACGCCGTCCACAGGTTCTGCTCGGCCAGGTCGATCCGGAGTTGCCGGAGCTCCACGTCGCTGCGGCCGTCCAGCGCCTCCGCCACCAGCGCCTCCTGGTCCGTCTCGACGGGCGTCTCCGGCAGCGCCTCGGCCGCCGGGATCGGCGGCTCGTCCATCACCAGCAGGCCGGCCAGCGCCTCCCGTGCCCGGGCGTAGCCCAGCACCGCCGTCTCGTGCGCCAGCCGCGCCGTCTCCACCTCCAGCTCGGCGCGCGCCGCATCGATCGCCAGGCCGGCCCCGAGCGCCAGGCGCACCTGGGCCGCGCGCAGCCGCTCGCGTGCCGTGTCGTACGCCGTCTCGTGGAGCGCCAGGAGCTCGCCGGCCGCCAGCGCGCCGTACCAGGCGACCGCCACGCCCGTCAGCAGCTGCCGCTCGGCCTCCTCCGTCGCCAGGCCGGCCAGCGAGCGTCCGAGCGAAGCGGTCTCGATCGCCGAGTAGATCGGCATCGCGAACAGCGGCGCCTGCAACGAGACCTGTGCCTGCGCCACGTGCTGTCGGCGCACCACGATCGGGTCGATGTCGACTCCCGGGATCGGGACCATGTCCGAGAAGTCCACCACCGTCTCCTGGTCGGCGAGGTAGTACGACAGGCCGGCCGAGAGCCGCGGCAGCAGCGCCCCCCAAGCCTGGTGCAGCAGCGCGTCGGCCTTGTCCAGTTCCAGCCCGATCGCCCGCAACGACGGATGGCGCGCCCGCGCCAGCGCGAACGCCTCCGCCAGCGTCACCTCCGGCCCCGGCTCCGGCGCCGGCAGGTCTTCGGGCAACTCGAGCGCCGGCACCGTCACCGCCGGATCCGCGACCGCCGCCGTCGTCTCGATCCCGACCCCCGCCGCCGCCTCGGTCGACGGCTCGCTCGTCGCCGCCGTCGTCTCGGGCGTCGCCCGCGGCGCCGGTGGCTCCGGCGATTGCGCGAACCCCGGCCGCGGGCAGACCGCGCAAACGGCCACGAACACCATTTCCAACCACCGGAGACTCCGCCTGTGACTCATCCGTGTCCTCCGT
>CAZMRP010000472.1:0-4666 GCA_964568275.1 uncultured Myxococcales bacterium | reverse complement strand
CGACACCGCCAGCGGCGCGAGCATCGCCGCGCCGATCAGCGCCGTGACCAGGGCGACGACCTGTCCCACGATCGCCAGGTGCATGGCTACTCGGCGGCCGGGCCCGTCGGGGCGGCCGGCTCCTCCGGCGGGGCGGGCTTCGACGGTGCCGCCGCCGCCGCCGGCGGCAGGCTGTCGTTGCGACCCGCGAAGACCTTCTCGACCTTGCCCACCACCTCGCGCCGCACGATCGATACCACCCGGTCGCCCGGCGCGATCACCGTGTCGCCGGTCGCGATCGTCGTCTGGTCCCCGTGCGAGACGGTGAGCACCATCGCGTGGCGCGGGAAGCCGGCGTCCTTCAGCGGGCGGGAGACCAGCTTCGAACCCTCGACGGCCTGCAGCTCGAGCACCTCGGCATCGCGCGACCACAGGGCCTGGACGCCGAGCACCCGACCCTGGCGCACGAACTGGAGGATCGAGCCGACCACGGCGGACTGGGGCGAGGTCGCCGCATCGATGCCGATCGATGGCGCCAGATGCTCGAAGGTCGCGTTGGACGCCGCGACCATCGCCAGCCGTGCGCCGAGCGACTTGGCCAGCAGCGCCGCCGGCACGTTGCGGTCCTCGTGCCGCGAGCAGGCGACGAACGCGTCGACGTCCGCGATCCCTTCCTCGGCCAGCACCTCGGGGTCGGTCCCGTCGCCGCGCACCACCAGCGCCTCGGGGAGCCGCTCGGCACATTCGCGGCAGCGGTCCGCGTCGGAGCTGAGGATCTTGACGCGCACGCGCCGGGCCAACAGCTCCCGGGCGAGGTACGTGGCGAGGTTCTCGGCGCCGTAGATCAGCACCGAGTGCACCGGGTCGGGGCGCTTGCCGGCCAGCTGCAACACCGCGGGGGCGTGCTCGCGCAGGCAGGCGAAGTAGGCGATCGAGCCGGCCACGAGCTTGTCTTCGCCGTGCGGGACGGTCACCTTGCCGCGGTGCTCGAGGCACGCCACCCGCAGCCGGACCCCCTCGGGCGCCTTGAGCCGCGTCAGCGGCTTGCCCGCCAGCGGGCTGCCGGGCTCGATGCGGATCCCGATCAACAGCACGCGCCCGCCGACGAACTGCACCACGTCCAGCGCCCCCGGCACCTCCAACGCGCGGGCGATGCGGCGCGCAGCCTCCTCCTCCGGGTTGATCACCGCGGCCAGGCCGAACGGCTCGCCCCGGAACAGCTGCGGGTCCACGTGGTACTCGGGGTCGCGCACGCGGGCCAGCCGCGTCGCCGCCGGCGCCAGCCGCCCCGCCAGCAGGCACGCCAGCAGGTTCACCTCGTCGCTGTCGGTGACCGCGATCACCATCCCGGCCTTGTCGACCTGGGCGCGCCGCAGCACCACCGGCGTGCAGCCCGAGCCCTGCACCGTGCCCACGTCGAGCCGCTCGGTCAGCTCGGCCAGCCGGTGCGCGTCGCGGTCGACCAGCACCACGTCGTGGCGCTCCCACGACAGCCGTTGGGCGATCGCGAATCCGACCTGGCCGGCCCCGATGATCACCACGCGCATCTCGGCGGGATCCCTACCACAGCGGCGCGAGGGCTTCCATCGAGGCGGTTCCGTCGCCGTCCGCTCCCCGCGTCCCAGAGCAGCCCGGGAACGGCGTTCCTCGCCGGGGTGTTCCTCGCCGGGGTTGACCTTCGCCGGCGACTGGCCCAGCGTGCGGACCCGGACCGCCCGGCAGCGCCGGCGGGCAGGAGGCACGACGATGACGAACAAGATCCTCGAAACCGACCGGGCGCCGAAGGCCATCGGACCCTACAGCCAGGGGGTTCGTGTCGGCGACCTCCTCTTCCTCTCGGGCCAGATTCCGCTCGACCCCGCCACCGGCGAGCTGGTCGCGGGCGATGTCGCCGCGCAGACCGAGCGGGTGCTCGACAACCTCGCCGCCGTGCTGGCCGCCGGCGGGCTCGAGTTCCGCCACGTGGTGAAGACGACGATCTTCCTCGTCGACCTGGCGGACTTCGGCAAGGTGAACGAGCTGTACGGGAGACGCTTCCCGGCGGACCCGCCGGCCCGCGCGACGGTGCAGGTCGCGGCGCTGCCTCGCGGCGCGCGCGTCGAGATCGAGGCGATCGCGCACCGCGACGCCTGACGGCGCCCGGCCCCGCCCGCTGCAGCTCGTCGGGTGCGCCCCGCGCATGGAGACTCAGAACAGCATCCGGACCTCGTACACCCCGTCGGCGAACTCCACGGAGACGTTCGGCCCGGCCTGGAACAACCGGCGCATCTTGGCGTTGTGCGCCAGGATGTTCGCCGTGAACCCCCGCAGCCCCCGCGCCTTGGCGTACTCCATCATCCGCTGCTGCAGCGCGCCGCCCAGCCCCACCCCCTGCCACTCGGGCCGGATCATGTACGCCACCTCCGCCAGGTTCGTCGCGCGGTCGACGTAGTAGCACGAGCTGCCGACGATGAACTCGCCCTCGCGCTCCCCGGCCACGGCGATGAACGCCATCTCGCCGTCGTAGTCCACGTTGCACAGGTGCTCGGCCTTCGACACCGACAGCGAGGTCAGCCGCGTGAAGAACCGCGTGTACACGTCCTGGTCGCTCAGGTGGTAGAACAGGTCCTGCAACTCCTCCACGTCGCTGGCCTTGCTCGGCCGCAGCAGCACCTTGCGGTCGCCCTTGAGCGGTACCACCCGCTCCTCCTCGGCCGGGTAGGCCACCGCGCTCCGCAGCTGCTGGTCGGCGCGCGCGAGCCCGAGGCGCCGGGCCTCCTCGAGCAGCTCCGGCCGGAACTTCGGGTGGGCGACCTCGATCAGCTCCAGCGCCCGCTCGCGCACCGCCTTGCCGTACAGGTACGCGCTGCCCCACTCGGTGACCACGTAGTGCACGTCGCCCCGCGGGATCGTCACCGCCTCGCCCGGGTGCAGGAGCGGCCGGATCCGCGACTGCGACCCGTCCTCGGTCGTCGACGGCAGGCAGACGATCGCCTTGCCGCCGGGGGACGCCGCCGCCGCGCGCAGGAACTCGGCCTGGGTCGACAACCCGCCGTACAGCTCCCCCTCGAACTGGTCCGCGCAGACCTGCCCCGTGAGGTCGATCGCGAACGCCTGGCCCACCGAGACGAACCGGGCGTTCCGCGCCAGCACCGCCGGGTCGCAGACGTAGTCCAGCGGGTGGAGCTGGAACATCGGGTTGCCGTCCATCAGGTCGTACAGCCGCCGCGTTCCCAGGCACCAGCTCGCCACCACCTGCTCGCGGTGCAGCGTCTTGCGCCGCCCCGTCACCACCCCGCGCTCGATCAGGTCGACCAGCGGGTCGGTGATCAGGTCCGAGTGGATCCCCAGGTCCTTGCGCTCGGTGAGGTACTTCAGCATCTCGTTCGGGATGCGCCCGAGGCCCACCTGGAGCGTCGAGCCGTCGTCGATGATCCGCGCCACGTAGCGCGCGATCCGCTCGGCGACGGCGTCCGCGGCCGCGTGGCGGTACTCGATCACCGGCTCGTCGACCGGCACGAAGGCCGCGAAGCGGTCGACGTGCACGGCGGTGTCGCCGGCGGTGCGCGGCATCCGCGGATTGACCTCGGCCAGCACCGTGCGCGCGTGCCGCACCGCGGCGCGCGTGATGTCCACCGAGACCCCCAGCGAGACGAACCCGTGCTCGTCGGGCGGCGAAACCTGCACCAGCGCCACCTCGAGCGGGATGCGGCCGGTCTCGAACAGCTGCGGGACGCGCGCGATCGACAGCGGCACGTAGTCGGCCCGGCCCCGCTTGACCAGCTCGCGGGTGTCGGAGCCGACGAAGAACGTGCGGTGGCGGAACCGGGTCTGCGGCAGCCCGTCGCAGCACTCCACGGCACCGGTGGTGAGGAACGTCAGCAACTGCACGTCGTCCAGCGACCGCTCGCTCTGCTCGAGCGCCGCCACCAGCTTGCGCGGCGTGGCGCAGGCGGTGCCGACGAACACCCGGTCGCCGGGCCGCACCACCTCCACGGCGCGCTCGGCCGTGACGATCCTGTCCTCCGGCAGGCGTTCCATCCCGTGCATGGCGTCCGCTCCTTCCACCCCAGGTCCCGCCTGTACTCCCCCGTCTCCGGCCGTGCAAGGCGCGCGGGCCCTCGTGTGCCAGGCCGCCGCGCGGCTCGAGGCGAAGCGCGCGGCCCGCCGGCGTCTCGGCGACTTCGCGCGAAGCCGTCCGGTCGCCGGCGTCCTTGCGCGCCGCCCCTGGCACGCGGCGTGCTTCGTCCCCGCGGCGTGCGGGAGGCGACGACAATGCACCGACGAGCTTCGCGACCCTGGAACCCGACCGAAAACCGCGCGACGTCGCCGTTTCCCGGCGCGATCGACACACCCGTCCTCGGGTCGTTCCGCGACCTCCGGCGCATTGACGGAATGTCCGTACCACCGGCCCTTGCGCGCCGGTCCCTGCCGTTCCGGCGGAACGGAGGTGGCCGGTGACCGCCGCGCTGCGTCGGCTCCCGGTGCTGACCCTCGCGCTTTGCGCGGCGTGGCTCGCGGCGCGCGGCGTCGGTGCGCTGCTGCTGGCGGAACTGGCGTCCGGGGTCGACCTCGCACCCGGCGGCGGCGACCCGCCGACGTCCGTCGCGCCGCCGCTCGTCGCGCCGCTCGACCGCGAGGAGCTGGCGTCGGCCAACCTGTTCGCGCTGCCGGCGCCCGTGGCGTCGCCCGACCCGAGCCCGCAGCC
>CAZMRP010000471.1:0-4675 GCA_964568275.1 uncultured Myxococcales bacterium | reverse complement strand
GGAGGTGCTGGTGACGGCGTTCGACGGCCAGGCGCTGTACTACCTGGCCGAGCACGTCACGCCGGTCCGCGACCTGCAGGTCGAGCTGACGCTGGACGCGCGGGGGGAGGTGACGCACGCGGCGCTGTACGCGGCCTCGCTGTCCGCGGACGCCAAGCGCGAGCTGCTGGCCTACCTGCGCACGCTGTCGTTCGGCGAAATCGGCGTGCCGGCCGGACGCTATCGCCTCGACGTGACCCGCGAGCGCCTCGAGGAGGCGCTGCGCCAGGGCTCGCAGATCTTCGAGGAGGCGCCGTACCCGACCCACGAGTCGGAGATGATCGCGCCGCCGACGCACATGCACGAGCGGGCGCCCAGCCCGCCGACGCACCTGCGGGAGATGGCGCCCGAGCCGTTCGAGCGGGGGATGAAGAAGGACGATTCGGGGAAGAAGTGAGCGGCGGCCGGGAGACGGTCAGCTCGCCGCCGGCGCCGGCCCGAGCCGCTCGATGCTCAGGCAGACCCGGCGTATCGTCGCCAGCAGCGCCAGGCCCTGGGCGTCGTCGCGGTCCACGGAGAAGTCGCAGGTCACGATCTGCTCCCAGTCCGCGCCGTAGCGCCAGACCTTGAGCATCGCCTGCGACCGCGCCCCGCTCGACGGGTCGACCGGCTCGCTGTGCCCGACGAAGACCCAGGTCCCGGGCGCGACCTCGGCGTTCTCCTGCACGTCGACCTTCACCGGCGGCTGGAACATCTCGCCCGACGCGTACTGCGCCGCCTCGGCCTTCACGTTCTCGGCCCACTTCGACGCCTCGCACATCCCGCAGCAGGTCTCCTTGAGCTCCAGCGTGTGGCGGAAGTCCTTGGTCATGTAGCGGGCGCCGGCGAAGCTGCCGGTCCTGATTTCCTCGTCCCAGTCGGCGGGGACCGAGGCCTTGAGCTTGACCTGGCCGAAGGCCAGCTCCTTCTCCGCCAGGGCGGGTCCGGCCGCCGCGGCCGGCTCCGCCTTGCCGCCCGTGCCCCCGCCGCCGCTCGTTGCCTCGTCGGACGACTTCTTGCAGGCGACGCCGCCCGCCAGCACCACCGACAACGTCAACGCACCGAAGCCGATTCGCAGGTTCATCGTGTCCTCCTTCCCCCTCGAGACGGGATGTATAGCCGCGACCCGGTCGCGCGACAACGGGGTTGCGAAGCGGGTCGGGGCTCAGCGCGGCCGGTAGCGGCCGCCGGTGTCGGTGCTGATCGTCGTGCCAAGCGACAGGTCGTACGAGCCGCCGCCCCAGACCACGAACAGCTCGCCCGTCCAGACGGCCGAAGGCGCGCGCCGGCCGCTCGGCGCGCCGATGTTGGTGACCGGGATCCAGCCGTCGGACTCGGGGTCGTACAGCGCGCCGTCCCCGAACGCCGGGGTCGTGTTGTCCGCCGTGCCGCCCCAGACGATCATCCGGGAGCCGGTCCAGACGGCGGCGTTCTGGAAGCGCGCGGTCGGGGCGCCGACGCCCGCCAGGGGGCGCCAGGAGTCGGTGGCGGGGTCGTAGGCCGCGCCGTCCCCCAGCGCGGAGCTGGGGTTGCTGCCGAGCGACCCGTTGACGGCGCCGCCCCAGACCAGCAGCTCGCGACCGCTCCACACCGCACGGGCTTCCCCGCGGGCCGACGGCGCACCGGTCGTGTTCATCGAGTACCAGCGGTCCGCCGCCGGGTCGTAGCTCCCGCCGCTCCGCAGTGCGCCTCCCGTGCCGGTGCCCCAGCCGCCCCAGACGATCATCCGGGAGCCGGTCCAGACCGTGGCGGCGCTCCAGCTTCCGGGCGGAGCGTCGACGGTCGACATCGAGACCCAGGCGTCGGTCGACCGGTCGTAGCGCGCCCCGGAGGACGGCGCGCTCCCGAAGCGGCCCTCGACGCCGCTCCAGACGATCATCTGCGAGCCGGTCCAGACGGCGGCCGGCGAGATGCGCGGCGTCGGGTCCGCTCCCAGCTCGGACAGGACGGACCAGGCGTTCGCCGTCGGGTCGTAGCGCCCGCCGCCCTCCTCGGGTGTCAGGTCGCCGACCGCGGTCAGGCCGCTCCAGACGATCAGCTCGCTGCCGGTCCAGACGGCGGCGAAGCGATGGCAGCCCAGAATCCGGGAGGGGGTGACGGCCATCGGCTGCCAGGCGTCGGCGACCGGGTCGTAGCGCCCGCCGTCCCGGACGCAGGTACCGCCGGTATGCCCGCCCCAGACGACCATCTGGGAGCCGGTCCACAGGCCGACGGCCTGCCGGCGGGCCGTCGGTGTGCCCGCCGTCGACGTCGGACGCCAGCTCGCGGTGCATTCGCCGCCGATACACGTGTCGGACGGGACGCACTCGCGCGTGCAGTACCCACAGCTCCCCTCGTCGTCGGTCAGGTCGGTTTCGCAGCCCGGGTCGGTCGCGCTGCAATCGCCGAACCCCTCCGCGCACGCGAAGCCGCAACCGCTCATGCCGCAGACCGGCTCGCCGTTCGGGCCGTCGGCGCAGGCGTTCGCGCAGGAGCCGCAGTGCGCCACGGCGAGGGCGTCGACGCACGCTCCGCCGCAGCAGATGCCTGCCTCGGCGCAGGAGGTGTCGTCCGGCGCCGCGCCGTACTCGCAAACCGCCGCGAACGGGTCGCAGCGCTCGGTCGTGCACGGGTCGCCGTCGTCGCAGTCGGCGTCGTCCGAGCACTCGACCGGCGGGGCGTCCTCGGGCCCCGCGTCGTCGGCGTCGACCGGCGGGGCGTCGTCCGGGGAGGTGCCGTCGTCGGGCGACGTCCCGTCCTCGGCGGTGCCGCCCTCGTCGAGCGGCACGTCGGGCAGGTCGGCGGCCGTGTCGCCCGCGTCCCCGGCCGGCGACCAGTCGTGGCCGCAGGCCGTGACCGCGAGCGCAAGCAGGACGGTCGGAATCGGCCGGCCGCGCGCCGTGGCGACGCCTCGGGTTGTCGCCTCGCCCCGTCCGGTCCTCCCGACTCGCATCGCACTCCTCCCGCCCCATCGGGGGCCGGGCCACGACGACCCGAGTCGTGAGTCTAGCCCGTCCGCCGCGCGGCGACCACCTTGCAGGTCAGGACGTAGATCGCGTTCGACAGCCGGTTGAGGCCGGCCAGCATCCGCTCGCGGTTCTCCGGCGTCAAGTGGGTCTCGGCCGCGAGCACGTCGACCGCGGTCAGCTCCGCCTCGCGCACGTGGGCCCGCAGCAGGTTGAGCTTCACCGCCGTGGGCCCCATCGACGCGTCGGGCAGCAGGAAGCCGACGCCGAGGTACTCCGGCGTGTGGTGCGAGATGCGGTGCAGCTCGTCGGCGTCGAAGCCGGCCAGCGTCAGCTCCGGACACGGCCGCGACAGCACCTCCGCCGCCAGCAGCCGACGGACCCAGTCCAGCGCCTCGCCGAGCGCCGCGTCGATGTCGGCCAGCTCCTCGGAGCGGGCGGCGAGCTGGGCGTCGAGCAGCTGGGCCTGGAGCAGGTCGAGCCTGCCCCGCAGGCGGATGATCGGGTGGTCCTTGCGGACCAGCGAGCGGTCGTCGAACAGGTGGGTCAGCAACGCCGACTTGGCGTCCAGCTCCTCGCCGGTGCCGTACATCCGGAAGCGCTTGCCGGGCGCCGTCCCCTGTCCCGTCCGGCCGCCGTCGTCCCGTCCGTTCGTCGCCTGGCCGGCGAGGGCCCGGGCGAGGGCCGCCGTCCCGGCGTCGTCCACGGACACCTGCCGCGGCCGGCGGGCCAGCTCGAGCACCGCGCGCTGGAACGCCTGCGCCGCCGCCTCGCAGGCCGTCTGCGCGCCGGTGAGCAGCCCGCCGCCGTAGTTCGTCTCCGACGGCGGTCCGTAGAACACCTTGAGCTCGACCTGCGCCTCCTTCAGCGCCGCGTCGAGCCCCAGCAGCGCCTCGATCGGCGGCGCGATCAGGTAGGCCAGCGCGGCGCCCACCGGCACGCCGGCCTGCCGCGCCAGGTAGCGCCCGACGCTGGGGACGACGTGCGGGAAGAACGCCAGCGTCCCCTCGTCGTTCGCCGCCACGAAGTACGCCCGCTCGCGCAGGTAGCGGATCGTGCCCTGCAGGCCGCTCGTCGCCTCCTCCGGCGTCGGTCCGGCCAACAGGCCGATCGCCTCCCCGGAGAACGGCCCCGAGGAGTGCGCCGCGCCGGCGTAGAAGCTCTTGGCGTACACCACCTCGACGTCGGCGCACTTGGTCCCCTCGTCCAGCGCCGCGAACAGGCAGTCGTCCGAGGTGCAGGTGATCAGGCCGAGCGAGGTCCGTCCGTCGGGCAGCTCGAGCCGCGCCGCCAGGTCGGGCGCCACGTTGGGGATCACGCGCGCCGCGGGGACGCCGGGCCGGAGCGGGTCGAGGATCATGCGCCGGACTCCACGCCGGTGCGCCGCTCGGCCAGCGCCCGCAGGCACAGCGCGGCGAGCTGCCGGGCGCCTTCCGCCGGCGGCAGCCCGCCGGCGTGGATGTTGGAGATCATGCTCCGGCGCGCTTCGTGGATCTCCGGCACCTTGAGGTACGTGACGTAGGCCCCGAGCGACTCGGCGGTCTTGAGCCCCGGCCGCTCGCCGACGATCGTGCACAGCACCTCGGCATCCACCAGCCGGCCGACCTCGTCGCCCACGGCCATCCATTCGTGCTCGACGAAGAACGCCGGCGCCGGCTCGACCCCGCCGCGCTGCAGCTCGGCGACCAGCGCCGGGAGCAGCGTCGGCAGGT
>CAZMRP010000470.1:0-4681 GCA_964568275.1 uncultured Myxococcales bacterium | reverse complement strand
CCCGCAGCGCACGGGCCGCCCGCGGCCGGTGGCTCGGTGGGTTGCCGGCGGTGCTGGCGCTGGCGGGCTGCCCGGTGCCGCCGCCGGCGAATCCGATCGCGGACGGACCGACGATGGAAGCGCGCCTGGCGGCGGTGCTGGCGGCGGTGGGCGACGTGCGGGCCGAGGCGCGGGTCGAGCAGGTGACGGAGCGGGGACCGGTCAAGGGGGCGGTGTACGTCTTCCTGCGGGCGCCGGACCACCTCCGGTTCGACGCAATGTCGATGGTCGACTCCCCGCTCGCGGTGCTGGTCTCCGACGGGACCGACTTCGCGCTGCACGACGTCGGCGGCAACCGCTACTACTTCGGCGCGGCCGAGCCGTGCAACATCGCCCGGCTGCTGCGCATCCCGCTGGGGGGCGACGCCGTCGTCCGCATCCTGCTCGGACTGCCCCCGGCGGCCGCCGCGGCGCGCTCGAGCGTCGACTGGGACGGCGACGGGTTCTACGTCTACCGCCAGGAATCCGACGCCGGGCTGGTGCTCGAGGCCCACGTCGCGCCGCTCGGCGAGGCGCTGGACACGCTGCTGGTGCGGCTGCGCGACGAGGCCGGGACGGTGTGGGAGGCGACGTTCGACGGGCACCGCGAGCGGGACGGCGTGCGGCTGCCGCTGCACGTGCGGTTCACGGCGCGGGACGGTGACGGCCCGGTCGAGGTGTGGTACGGGGAGCTGGAGCCGGGGGTCGAGCTGCCGGACGACGCCTGGAGCTATCCGCCGCCGTACGGGATCCCGGCCGAGCCGGTGACGTGCGAGTCGGTGATCGAGCCGGTGCAATGGGGCACGCGGGAGCAGGCCGAGGAATGAGCGGCGAGGTGCCGACGGTCGGCGACGACGGCCCGACGGAGGTGCGCGGCACCGTGCTGGTGATCGACGACTGCACCACGGTGCGGACGCGCGTCCGGGAGATCCTCGAGGCGCAGGCCTACCGGGTGCAGACGGCCGGCGACGGAGCGGCGGGACTGGAGGAGGCGCGGCGGCGGCGGCCGGACGCGATCCTGGTCGACTTCGTCATGCCGCGGATGAACGGCTACCAGTTCTGCCAGGAGCTGCTCAAGTCGGACGGGCTGCGGACGGTGCCGGTCGTGCTGATGAGCGTCAAGGTCGACCGGATCGGGGAGCAGTTCGTGCGCCATGGACTGGCGGACGACGCGCTGTCCAAGCCGTTCCAGCCGGCGGCGCTGCGGGCGGCGCTGGAGCACCGCATCGGCAAGCCGAGCCGGCGGACCGAGCGCCAGGCGGAGGCGGAGGCCCAGGGGGAGCCGCCGCCGCCCTCGCCGTCGCAGCTGCCGCCGCCCTCGGACGAGAGCCGGCAGCGCCGGGCGGCCGCCGAGGCGCTGGAGCGCACGCAGGGGCTGCTGGTCTCGCGGCTGCTGGGGCCGCTGACGCGGATGTTCGCGTTGTCCGAGACCGAGCAGGACGCGGCCCGCCGCGCGCTGCTCGACGGGCTCGACGAGACCACGCTGCGCGAGCTGGTCCCGGCGCTGGCGGGGCTCGACCCCCACGCCGGCCTGCCGTCGTTCTCGGGCGCCATCGAGGCCCTGCCGATCGGCGAGGTGTTCCAGATGACGGCCCTGCAGAACCTGACCGGCGTGATGGAGATCGAGGGGCCGGGGCTGACGGCGCGGGTGTTCCTCTCCGGCGGCAAGATCGACCTCTCGCGGTTCGACGGCGGCGACGGCAACTTCCGCCTCGGCAACTACCTCGTGCAGCTCGACCTCGTCGCACCCCAGGACGTCGAGCGGATGGCGGAACTGCCCGACCCCGACGGCGCACCGCTCGGCGAGCGGCTGATCAAGCTCGGGTTGATCTCGCGCGACGACCTGCGCCGCGCCCTGCAGCTGCAGGCGCAGGACGTGTTCTACGAGGTGCTGCGCTGGACGCACGGGATGTACCGCTTCCGCCCGCACGTCGTCGCGGCCGAGGCCAGCTCGGCGGCCCTGGCGATCCCGGTCTCCGGCCTGTTGATGGAGGGCTACCGGCGGGTCGACGAGTGGCGGGTCATCGAGCGGGAGATCAAGGGGTTCGGCGAGGTCTACGAACCGAATCCGGTGACGATCGGCGAGCTGGAGTCCGGCGCGCTGTCCACCGAGGAGAAACTGGTGCTCGACCACGTCACCGGCTCGGCCAGCGTGGCCGAGATCATCCGCGCCCTGCGCCTCGACTCGTTCGAGGTCTGTCGGGTCCTGTACCGGCTGCTGTCGATGAAGCTGATTCACCGACGGCGCACACCCGTGGGTTCCGGGGGGAACTAGGAAGGAGAGCTCGCAGATGCCGATCTCGACCAAGGTTGCCGACGCGATGAGCCGCGCCTCCTGGATCCGCAAGATGTTCGAGGAGGGGGAGCGGCTGCGCGCGACCGGCCAGGGACCGGTGTACGACTTCTCGATCGGGAATCCCGACCGGGAGCCGCCGGCGGAGCTGCACGCGCGACTGCGCGAACTGCTCGCCAATCCGCGCCCCGGCATGCACCGCTACATGCCGAACGTCGGCTTCCCGGCCACCCGGGACGCCGTGGCGCGGCGGCTGGAGCAGGAGTTCCGGCTGCCCTTCACCCGCGAGCAGGTGGTGATGGTCACCGGCGCCGGCGGCGGCCTCAACGTCGTGCTCAAGGCGCTGCTCGACCCCGGCGACGAGGTGATCGTGCTGTCGCCGTACTTCGTCGAGTACCTGTTCTACATCGACAACCACGGCGGCAACGTGGTCAAGGTGCCCACCGGGCCGGAGTTCGACGTCGACGTCGACGCGGTGGCCAAGGCGCTGACCCCCCGGACCAAGGCGCTGATCATCAACACGCCCAACAACCCCACCGGCGTGATCTACCCCGCCGCGACCCTCACGCGGCTGGCCGAGGTGCTCCAGGCGAAGGCCAAGGAGTTCGGCACGACGATCTACGTGATCTCGGACGAGCCGTACCGCCGGCTGATCTACGACATCGACCACTGCCCGAGCCCGCTCGAGTACTACCCGAACACCGTGCTGGTGATGTCGCACTCCAAGGACCTGGGGCTGGCGGGCGAGCGGATCGGCTACGTGGCGATCCACCCGCGGGCCGAGGCGGCCGAGCGGCTGTTCGCGGCGATGGCGTTCAGCGTCCGCACGCTGGGCTTCGTCAACGCCCCGGCGCTGATGCAGCTGGCGGTCGAGACCCTGCAGAACACGGTGATCGACCTGACGGTCTACCGGCAGCGGCGCGACCGCATCTGGGACGCGCTGGCCAAGGCCGGCTACGAGGTGGTCCGGCCGGTGGGCGCGTTCTACTTCTTCCCCAAGGCGCCCGGCGGCGACGACGTCAGCTTCAGCCGCGCGCTGGCCCAGCGCCGCGTGCTGGTGGTGCCCGGCTCCGGTTTCGGCACGCCCGGCCACTTCCGCATCTCGTTCTCGGTGCCGGACGAGCACATCGACGCCGCGATGCCGATCTTCGCCGAGGCGCTGCGCAACCCGCGACCGGTCTGAGCCGCGGCCCCGCGGTTCCCGTTTCGCGGCCGTTGTCAACCCCTTCCGCTCGACGCCACCCCTTGACATGCTCACGGCCCGTTCGCTACGGTCCGGGGATACCGAGGGCGCGCTGGGGCAAGCCGACGACTCGGACGCGACCGCACGAAGGAGGGACGGCGCAATGACCAAGGCGGAGTTGATCGAGCACATCCACGGTTCCAAGGAATTCCGCGGGGCCATCTCCAAGAAGATGCTCGGATCGCTCATCGACGCCGTCTTCGCCGAGATCGAGCGGGCGATTCGCAAGGAAGGGAAGTTCGCCTATCCCAACTTCGGGACGTTCCTGCGCCGCCGTCGCGCCGGACGCGTCGGGCGCAACCCGAAGACCCAGGAGAAGGTGAAGATCCCGCCGCGGCTGATCGTGGGTTTCAAGGCCCACCAGGGGTTCCGCGACCGGCTGAACCCCCGCGCGCGTTGACGCTGTCTGCCACGTGCCTGCGCCGCGTCCCGCAACGCTTGGCTTGCCCGAAAGGAGTTCGACTGGTATCGTGCGCGCCCGTGAACGGGGCGGTGTAGCTCAGGTGGTCAGAGCAAGCGGCTCATATCCGCTGCGTCAGGGGTTCGAGTCCCTTCACCGCCACCGATCCTTTGGCTGGCCGAGTCTGGCCGTGGTCTGCCTGCTGCTGACCGCGACCTGCCGCGCCGACGACGAGTCGGCCGCGTCCCCCGAGGAGCAGATCGAACTGGCCCGGTCGCGCGCCGACGCCCCGGACTTCCTCCGCGCTCGACTCGTCGCCGCCGACTCGTCCCTCTCCGTCCGGCTGCGGGCGATGCGCGGGCTGGTCGAGATGGGCCGCATCGACCAGCTGCGCCAGGGCCTCCGCGAGCTGCCGCTCGACCAGGCCGGGCGCCTCGTCGAGCTGCTGGTGCCCAACCTGACCTGGATGGCGATGGCCGCCTCGGTCCCCGAGGGCCGGCTGCGCCAGCCGCAGATCTTCGCCAAGGACGCCCTGCTGCTGCTCGAGGAGTGGATGAGCCCCGGCGTGCGGCGCGAAACCCGGGCGGTGGCGGTCCGCTGGTTCGCCGCCGACCTGCCGCAGCGGAGCGCCACCGGCGACATGCCGCTGCCGCGCTGCGACCCGGCCGTGCGCAACGCCGTGGCCGCCGCCGTCTCGCTGCGGTCGGCCCGCCGGTGGTCCGACCAT
>CAZMRP010000469.1:0-4683 GCA_964568275.1 uncultured Myxococcales bacterium | reverse complement strand
GGCGTCGGCGTCGGTGTCGGCGTCGGCATCGGCGTCGGCGCCGGTGTCCGGCCCGGCATCGTCGCCGTCGGTCGGCGTCTCGTCGGGGAGCGTCTCGGACCCGACGTCTTCGCTCGCGCGGTCGTCGGCGGTCGCGGCGTCGTCGCGCGACGTGTCGTAGACGAAGTCGTCGTCGCCGCAGGCGGCGGCGGCGAGGACGGCGGCGAGGACGGGGAGGGCGGCCCGGCGGTCGGTGCGGATACGCATGGGTCGACGGTCGTGCGGCGCGCGGCCGATGTCAAGCCGGTGCGGTGCGGCGCGCGCCGCGAGCGGTGTCTGGTTCGGGTGGGGTGAGCGACGGGAATCGAACCCGCAACGACTGGAGCCACAGTCCAGTGCTCTACCCTTGAGCTACGCCCACCATCCGCTTCGGCGGCCGGGCCGCGCGAAGCCTCCGCCGGGTCCGCCGGCGGACTCCCCCAACCGGGCGGTATCTAGCGGCAAACCGGGGCGAAGGCAAGCCCCCGGGGCGAGGAAAGATCGAAGTCCGACCGAACGACGAACCGGCTTCCTTCGTTCGGGCACTCCGAAGCGCGCGGTCCGCCGCGGCCGACCGGCCGACTTTCCGCTTGCACTCCGTGCCGCGCGGAGTCACCATTTCCTCGGTCGCCGGAGGACGGTACCGGATGGCGGGACGGGTACCTTGGCTGTGCGTCGTGACCGCTGCTTGGCTGGTGGCCGGCAGTGGCTGCGACTGCGACGGCAGGAGCCTGGTCGGCGACGCCTCCGACCTGCCTGTGAACCCGGCCGAGACGATCGGTGACCCGTGCCGGACGAACGACGAGTGCGACGACGGCGAGCCGTGCAACGGCGAGGAGGAGTGCGACCCCGAGCACGGCCGGTGCGTCGGGGGTATTCCTCAGGCCGACTTCACCCAGTGCACCACCTCCGACGGTCGCTACGCCTCCTGCGTCGATGCCCGCTGCGACCTCGACTACGAGGAGATGTTCGTCCCGGCGGGGCCGTTCGTGATGGGCATCGACGAGGACGAGAGTTCCAGCGGATGCCTGCCCGCCATCTCGGCTCGCGGCGAACGGATCGTGACCCTAGGGCAAGCGGCTACCGAGCGAGGCCGAGTGGGAGAAGGCGGCTCGGGGCGGCTGCGAAGTCGTACCGCCCGAGACCTGCGACGAGCAGGACGAGCGTGTGGTGCCGTGGGACTGGCCGCCGCTCGACGACTTCCCCTATAGCTGCGTTGAAGCGAACTACGCGCGATACATCGGCGAGTCATGTCCCAACGACACCGACCGGGTCGGCGCGCGGCCGGCCGGGCGGAGCCCGTACGGCGTGGACGACATGATCGGCAACGTCAGCGAGTGGACGAGCGACTGCGCCGTGCCCTATGCGGACTGCCCCGGCGGCTGCGTCGATCCTCGCGTCCCGTGCGATCCGGCCGCGCCGCCCGCCTACTGGGATGTTGTGGTTCGAGGCGGCAACTTCAGTTGCTCGGGCCATCTCACGCACCGAGAACTGTACGTGACCGACGGCGGCGACGAAACGACGGGTTTCCGTTGCGTCCGGCCGGTTTCGGTGGAGTCGGACGGGACGGCCTCGAAGCAGGGTGACGGGCGGACGACCGGAAGCCGCCGCAGAGGAGGGGAAGATGACGAACAGCTCAGCGACCAAGGTTGCACGTTCGTTGCGCGTCGGTTTCTTCCTGGCATGTCTCTTGCTGGGGGGGAACGGCCTGCTTCCACGGCGTCCTTGAGTTCTCGCCCCGGGTGACCATCGGTCCCATGCCGCCGGTCGGCGGATCCGCGGACCTCGCCGTGAACTACGCCTGTCGCCCCGAGAAGGTCCGGACCTTCACGTCGCGGAACGAGGACCTCGACGACATCGTGGCCGTGTTCCGGGAGAACCTGAACTTCGTGCTCGACTTCCGTCCCGACGCCGGGCGCCGGTGCACGGTGGAGGCTCCGCTGTGGTTCCAGTACTGCGACTACGTCCCCGACGGATGCGAGTACGAGTCGTCGCCAACGGAGTGCGAGTGGCGATGCGACCTGCCTGGGCTCAGCACGTCCGGACAGCCGGTGGATGGCGAGGCCGTGCCGGTCCTCGGCAACACGAGGATCTGTCTGACGGCGGCAACGATTGCCGAGACTGGTGACCCGGCCCTCGACAATCCCTACCTCGACACTCGCGACATCTACCGCTGGACTGGCCGCGGTGTCTTGGGTTCGGGTAGTCCTGCATACCAGCCCTACCAGACACCCACCTTTCCGTGTCCGAGTGATCCGTCGACATTCGGTTGCGTTCCGTTCGGCTTCGTCGGTCTCGATGCCTGTTGGCCGATGAGGCTGTTGGCCTCCCTCGATCCATCCTCCGCAATCGTGTCGGCATTGCGGGTCTCAAACGGCAACAATCCAGTCGATCATCAGGGGCTCACCGGACTTCCTGCAATGGTCTGCAACCCCGAGTGGTTCAGCCAGTGGCGGACCTTCGCCGACTTCGCGGGCCCTGGCGGACGAGACGTTCCGGATGGCTTCGTCACCTTCCAGCCGGCGGGCGGCCCCGGCTACCTGCTGGACGACCCGCCGCATTGGTACCTGGCGTCCGGCGAGCCGGCCCCCGACGACTGGTGGTGGGACCGGGACGGCGATGGCGTGTTCAACGCGGCGAAGGACTACCTCGACGGCGATGACACTTCCAGTTCGGGCGTCGAGAACGCAACCGATCAGGACTTCGCCTACTGGAACACCGTGCGGGGTGAATACCATCCGGAAGGCAAGGAGTACATCAGCATCCGGGACGTCGCCTCGTGGGGCGGCTTCCGGTGCCCGATCTCGGACTACGGGATGGAAGCTGGTCTCGGGCTCTCCGACGTCTGGTCGCCGTTCTACTCCTTCGGCCGTGTCAGCCCGGGGGACAAGATCTACTTCTCACCCGACAACCGCCCGGCCTTCTGCGGGTACAGGCCGACCGGGGAGGACACTCCGATGCTGCCTGCCGAGTGGGAGGGCAACAGCCGGATCAGCGCCGAGTGGGTCGACCGCGGCGGCCGACCCGCCTTGCGCATCAACGTGCGGTTGGGCGCCGAGATGACCTACGGCGCCAGGCTCCTCTTCTGGACCATGGTCGTCAACGTGGACGCGGTCGACCTGGCGATCACGATCCAGCCCCGCATCTGCGGCGGTCTTCGCGGAACGGACTTCTGCACGCACAAGGTCCAAATCGAGGACTCCGCCGGATCGTGCGACCGCACCCTGGGCGAACCGGATGGCGGACGGTTGTGCGCGGCGACGGTGCACCATCCCGGCTACTTCCCGGATGCGAAGACCGGTGAGCTACGGGGTGCGGCGACGAGGGACGACGAGTCGGATCATGGCGGTCCGGACGACAACGCCCCGGAGCCGCTGATCCTGGCAGACCAGAACCTGCTGCTCGAACTGGACGTCACCGCGCAGATCAGGAGACGGTACCTGCCGATCGGTTGCGCCGGCGTGCTTGGTGCCGCCGCTTGCGCAGGAATCCACGCATACGCCGAGTCCCAGATCGCAACCGGGCAGAAGCGCGTGGCGGCCGGGATGTTCAACTCCCTGGCGCGCGTCGTCTACTACGGCATGGAGAACGACCTCGGCCATTGCGTGGAGTGCGGCGTCGAGTCCGGCTTCGCCGCCGCTGCGCACTACCTGCGCCGCTGGTTCTGGCAGCCGGCCTTCGATCGCATCCCCGGCGATGAAGAGGGCTTCGACCAGACGCGCGCACCCGACGCGGCGACCCTGCGGTTCGCCGACGTCCGCTGGGCTTCGGCGGCTCGCGACACGGCGGAGTTCGCCTTCGTCTGGGACCAGGACTTGGACGGGATCGGCGAAGAAGCCGACAACTGTCCGCGGGTGGCCAATCCCGACCAGCGGGACTGGGACTACGACTGCGTGGGCGACGCCTGCGAAGCCGACATCGACGGCGACGGATGCTGCGAGGGATGCGCGACGGGACCCGGCGCCGGCGCGTGCGTCTGCGGCCACAACTCCAGCGCAGATGATGCCGAATGCGAACGGGTCGAACTGCCAGGCGGCGGGCACTCGACGTGCTTCGACGAGGACACGACAAGCCTCTGGTTCGGCAGCGGGGCTCCCTTCGACCACGACGGCGACACCGTGCCGAACGACTGCGACCGCGACGACGACGGCGACCACTACCTGGATGATGAGGACAGTTGCCCGCTGGTCCACGATGACGAGAATCTCGACTGGGAGGCCCCGAATCCCACGGACCCTCGCGGCAACATCTGCGACGACGATGACGACGACGACGGCTGCCAGGACCGAACGGAGTGCCACTTCCGAGACTACGAGCCGGACGATCCCATGCAGCCGTGCGGCCGCTACGCCTGCGTCAACGGCCAGTGCCGGACCGCGACCGCCGAGGGCGAAGTGGACGGCGGTTCGTACCCGTGTGGCTTCCGGTGGGATCTTGGCGAGATGACGTGGGTTCCCCGCTGCGAGGGCGCCTTCCTGGTCGGCGGCGACTGGGTCGACGGCAGCTGCATGTGGGATCCGACCCGCGCCGATCCGTACTACTGCGACCTCCCGTCCCACGGGAATCCGCCGCTGTGCGAGATCCTGAGTCCACCGCCGTTCGCCGACGGACCGCCGGAGGGCGGCGGTCCCGGCATCCCGAGCGACATGTATGCCGTCCACGACT
>CAZMRP010000468.1:0-4715 GCA_964568275.1 uncultured Myxococcales bacterium | reverse complement strand
TCTACGGGCGAGCGATTCCGCACGGGCCTCGGCCACGGTCGCCAGTCGCCCGAGACCCCGTTCCAGCGCCGCGCGCACCCCCTCCAACTGCTCGACCGGGAAGTCCCCCGACACCGCCAGCGGCTCGCCGGCCGCCACCACGACCCGACTGAACGGCCTGGGCAGCGCGAATCCGTCCCAGGTTCGCCGGAAGCGCCAGGCCCGCACGCACGCCGAAGACATCGGAATCAGGGTCGCTCCGGACCGGGAGGCGAGGTAGACCACGCCGGGCTTGACCACCCCGCGGGGCCCCCGCGGCCCGTCCACGGCCACCGCCAGGTCCATCCCCCCGCGCAGGCGGTCGAGCGCCCCGGCCAGCGCCCGCGCGCCGCCCCGACTGCTCGAGCCGTCCAGCACCTCGAAGCCGAACCGCCGCATCACCCGCGCCTGCAACCGACCATCCCGGCTCAGGCTCGCCAACACCGCCGTCCGCGGCCGCGGCCAGCGCAGCAGCGGAACCTGCCGCCCGTGCACGAACGCGTAGACGCAGGGATGGGGCAACGAGGCGGGAGAGGGTCCGACGAACGTCACGCGCAGCGTACGGACGAGCACCCGGGCCGCCAGCACCAGCAGCCAGGCGCCGAACGCCGCGAGCCATCGCCCGATCGGTCCCGGGACCCCCGCCATCGCGTCGCCGCTACTTCGTCCCGAACAGCCGGTCGCCCGCGTCCCCCAACCCCGGCAGGATGTACCCGCGCTCGTTGAGCCGCTCGTCCCGCGCCGCCGCGAACACCTCCACCCCGGGAAGCTCCCGCTCCAGCAGCGCGATCCCCTCGGGCGCTCCCACCAGGCACAAGCCGCGCACGGTCCGGCAACCGGCCTCGTGGAGCATCCGCACGGTGGCGGCGAACGAGTGGCCGGTGGCCAGCATCGGGTCGAGCACGATGGCGAGGCGCTCGGCGATGTCCACGTTGAACTTGCGGTAGTACTCGATCGGCTGCAGCGTCTCCTCGTTGCGGTACAGCCCGACGACGTTGACGCGAGCGGCGGGGATCAGGTCGAGCACGCCCTGGAGCATGCCGATCCCGGCGCGCAGGATCGGCA
The DNA here is from genome assembly GCA_964568275.1 of uncultured Myxococcales bacterium. GTDB lineage: Bacteria > Myxococcota_A > Polyangia > DRWM01 > JAAZOP01 > JAAZOP01. The sequence goes on along the minus strand of CAZMRP010000468.1, from coordinate 3,632 downwards.
CCACCGCCACCTTCTTCCCCACGATCTGCCGCACCGCGACCGGCCCCGCCCAACCGTCGACCGTCGCCGCCTCGGTCTCCAGGTCCTTCGTCGCCTCGTAGGTCAACAGGTTGGTGATCTCCCGCGTCACCTCCCGGAACTTGGCCGTGCTCGTCTGCGACGTGCGCAGGATTCCCAGCTTGTGCTGCACCAGGGGATGCTCGACGACGTGGAACATGGGCCGCAGACTACGCGGGCCGCGGGCCCCGGATCAACCCCGCGGAACCCCGCACGAAGCGGCGTGCGCCGCTCGAACGGCCGACCGGACGGCCAAACGGGTTGACCACACCCCCCCCGGACGCTACGGTCCCGCCTCGGTCGTCCCATCCCGACTACCCGCGGGACGGCCCGGGAGGAGGAAGCGATGAGCGGAACCGGTTTCGAGACCGTGGCGGCGAAGATCGACGGCTACCGCGACGAGGTGATCGCGCTGGAACGCCTGCTGACCGCGATCCCGGCGCTCAGCCCCAAGAGCGGCGGCAAGGGCGAGCTGGCCAAGTGCCGGGCGCTCGAAGAGTACCTGCGCGGCATCGGTCTGACCGACCTGACGCGCATCGACGCCCCCGACCCCGACGCCGAGGAGGGGATCCGGCCCAACCTGATCGCCCGCATCCCGGGCGCCTCCAGCGAACGGACGGTGTGGGTGATGAGCCATCTGGACATCGTCCCCGAGGGCGACCTCAAGAAGTGGGACTCGCCGCCGTTCGAGATCCGCATCGACGGCGACAAGATCTACGGCCGCGGCGTCGAGGACAACCAGCAGGGCATCGTCGCCTCGACGCTCGCCGTCCGCGCCCTGCTCGAGACCGGCACCAAGCCGGCCCACGACGTGGCGCTGCTGTTCGTCGCCGACGAGGAGACCGGCAGCGAGTACGGCATCCAGTACCTGCTCAAGAAGAACAAGCAGATGTTCCGCCCGGCCGACATCGTGATCGTCCCGGACGGCGGCCTGCCGGACGGCACGATGGTCGAGGTGGCGGAGAAGGGGATCGTCTGGATCAAGGTCACCACCCAGGGCAAGCAGTGCCACGGCTCGACCCCCGAGAAGGGCATCAACGCCCACGTCGCCGCGGCCCACATGATCGTCAAGCTGCGCTCGCTGTACAAGAAGTTCGGCGCGCGCAACGAGGTCTTCGACCCGCCGATCTCGACCTTCGAGCCGACCAAGAAGGAAGCCAACGTCCCCAACGTGAACACCATCCCCGGCGAGGACGTGTTCTACATCGACTGCCGCGTGCTTCCCGAATACGACATCGCCAAGGTGCTGCGCCGCGTCAAGACGATCTGCGGCCAGGTCGACCGCAAGTTCGGCACGACCAGCACCATCGAGACCACGCAGCGCGAGAACGCCGCTCCGCCCACGCCGGCCGACGCCCCCGTCGTCACCTCGCTGCTCAAGGCGATCCAGCGCGTCTACGGCGTCCAGGCGAAACCGATGGGCATCGGCGGCGGCACCGTCGCCGCCCACATCCGCCGCGCCGGAGCCCCCGCCGCGGTCTGGGCCCGCATGGACGAGACGATGCACGGGCCCAACGAGTACGCGATCATCCCGAACCTCCTCGGCGACGCGAAGGTCCTCGTCCACGTGATGCTGCAGGCGTAGCCGAGTCGAGTGTTCCCGGAACCGGGGGGCGTGCCGGAGACCGGAATGCGAGTCCTGCCCGCCTGCTGCATCGTCGCCCTCGCCGCCCTCGGCTGCCCCGCGTCGGCGCCCCCCGTCGTGGAAGGAGAGCCCACGGTGACCGACCCCTGCTCGCCGCTCGCCTCGCTCGACGCCGACTACGAAGCCCTCGCCCGTCGCGTCGGCGCCGCGACGTGGTACTCGTATGCCGGCAGCCCGGCGGACGCGCCGGCCGAGGATCCGGCGGAGGTCCGAGCCGAGTTCGGCGGGCTGTTCGACCGCGCCGCCCCGGTCCTCGCCGCCTGCGCCGCCGGAACGACCCCGCCGGCCGCGGCACGCCGGCTCGAGCTGTGGAACCGCTGCGCCGTCGCCTGGCGCCTCGACGCCGACCCCGCGGCGGTCCGCCTGCGCGTGGAGCTCGAGCGGCGGGTCAACGAGCACGCCTTCGAGCGCGACGGGACGCGCTACTCCCGCGCCGACCTCTCCCGCCTCGGCCGCGCCGACGACGAGAATCAGCGCCGCCTGGCCCTCGAGCTGCGGGGCGACCTCCACCGCGCCGTGGTCGACGACACGCTGCGACTGGTCGAGGTCCGCCGCCGCGCCGCCGCGCAGGTCGGCGGCGGGACCTACGCCGAACTGCTGCTCGCCGCCCAGGGCGTCCCCGCGAGCCTCCTCGACCCGCTGCTCGACGACCTGGAACGCCGCACCCGCGACGCCTGGGAAGCCGTCCTGCAACGCGGGCGCAGCGCCGCCGGGCTCGCCCCCGACGCCCCGCTCCGTTCCCACGACCTGCAGTGGCTGCTCGAGAAGCTCGGCGGCATTCCCGACGACCGCTGGCCCAAGGAGCGCGCCTGGCCCGCCGTGGTCGACACCCTGGCCGGCCTCGGCATCGACGTCGAGTCCCTGCCGCTCGAGCGCGTCGAGGGCGACTTCGGCTACGGCGGGCAGACCATCGCCGTCGCCATCCCGGGCGACGTGCGGATGATGATCAACCCCCTCCCCGGCTCGCGGATCTGGGGCACCCTGCTCCACGAGACCGGCCATGCCCTGCAGGGCGTGTACACCGAGGTGCCCGACGGGATGCTCAAGGGCTACGAGTGGCTGGCCGGCGCCAGCGCCCCGGCCTACTCCGAGGGGATGGCCGAGCTGCTCGGACTGCTGATCGGCCGTCCCGAGTTCCTCGCCCGGCGCACCGACCTGTCGGCCGACGAACGCGAGCGCTTCCTGGCGGTCTGGCGCGCCCGCACGCTGCTCGGCATCCGCGCCCACCTGATCGACGTCGCGGTCGAGCGCGCGCTGTACGTCGAAGGCGCGGACGTCGAGGCGGTGGAACGCGAGGCGACTCGCCGGTATCTCGGCGTCGAACGCCCGGCCGACGCGCCCGCCACCTGGGCCGCCAACGCGTTCCTCGCCGCCTATCCCTGCTACATGCAGAACTACGTGCTGGCCGACGTCGTGGCCGCGCAGGTCCACCGGACGCTGGCCGAGCGCTTCGGGTCGGACTGGCTCGAGAACGCGGAAGTCGGCGCGTTCCTGCGCGATGCCCTGTGGCGCGACGGCGAAACCCGGGAGTGGACGGACCGCGTGCGCGACGCCACCGGCGCCCCCCTGTCGGCCGACGCGCTGCTCGAGCTGCTGGTGGAACCCGTTCCGCCGTCGGCGCCCTGACCCGCCTCCCGCACCGATGCCGCCCGCACCGATGCTCGCCCACCCCGCCCCGTTCTGCTAGCCTCGACCCCGATGCTCGGCCGGCTCCTCGAAGGCAAGTACCGCGTCACGCGCCTGATCGGCGAGGGCGGGATGGGCGTGGTGTACGAGGCCGAACACACGCTGATCGGCCGCCCGGTGGCGCTCAAGCTGCTCCACGGGGACTTCGCCAGGAACCCCGACGCCCTCGAGCGCTTCCATCGCGAGGCGCGCGCGGCCACCGCCATCCGCCACCCGAACATCATCGAGATCACCGACATGGGGA
>CAZMRP010000467.1:0-4717 GCA_964568275.1 uncultured Myxococcales bacterium | reverse complement strand
AGCGCCCGGCCGGCCAGCAGCACGCCGCCGGCGAACGCCACCGGCAGCACGAAGGCCGCGATCGGCACGAACGGCAGCAGCAGCACCCGCAGCGCCGCCGGCCACGGGGTCGCGTCGGTCAGCACCTCGGGGGCCGTCCGCACCACCTGGAGCACCCACGCCACGAGCGACAGCCCGAGGGCGACCGCGAGGCTCGCGAGGCCGAACCGGCGCAGCAGATGTCGGGTGAGGATCGTGGGCGCCATTCCGACTCCCGAGCCGGCTACCGCCGCTGGGCTGGAGTCCAGGACCACCCCCGCCACAGCACCGCGCCCTTCAGGGCGCGGCGGACTGCCGCGGGCTGAAGCCCCCGGTTCGGATCGGGATTTCCGGCAGGCGCCACTAGTGGCCCGGGGTGGCCGCCAGGGTCAGCGCCCAGGTCGCCGTCCAGTCCTCGCTGGTCTCGTCGTGCCCGGTCAGCCCGTTGGCCAGCGCCGGGCGCAGCTCGCCCGTCTCGCCGAACAGCACCCGCTCGAAGGAGCCGCCGCCGTCGTGCGGCGCGGGGGTCAACGCCGTCTGCGACGCGGCCGGCGTGTCGGGCGCGTAGCTCGTGGCCGTGCTCCCCGGGTCCGGCCCATCGATCGAGACCCCCGTCTTGACCACCGCCTCGGCCGTCGTGCCCCACTGGAGGATGTCGACGTCGCGGACCAGGTCGCCGGTGCCGTTCCAGGTGAACAGCACGAGCGTCTCGTAGGCGTTGTTGAGCGGCTCGGTGCTGGTGCAGATCGAGCCGGTCCAGGCCGGCCGCATGTTCGGCACCGTGGCGTCGTCGGTGCTCCCCGGGCACATCTCGAAGGTCGGCGCCGCGCCGAACGCCGCCCGGAACGGCGCCGCCGCCCCCATCGACACCACCGCGTACGCCCCCGGCTCCAGCGTCGCCCCGGCCGGGAAGCGGGCGACGAAGTCCCAGGACCGCAGCGCTCCGGAGCCGTTCACCAGGTCCCAGTAGTGCCAGCTCGTGGCGGGATCGCGCGCGTCCGTCAGGTAGTAGTCGGACAGGTCGATCGGCGTCGAGGTCGGGTTGTGCAGCTCGACGAACTCCCGCGTCCCCGGCGCGACCACCACCTCGGTCAACAGCAGGTGGTCGTTGACCACCACCGTCAGCGCGCCGAGCCGCTCGAGCTGCAGACCGTTGGACGGGGGCGCGGTGCCGTTGCCGTCCGAGTCGACGTACAGCCAGGTCGCGCCGGCGTCCAGCGAGTAGCGGTAGGTGTAGCCGTAGCGGCCGGGGGGCGGAGCGTCGAACGTCCCGCCGAACACGTCGTTGACGTTCCCGGTGCCGCCCTGGCCCCAGTAGTCGACGGTGGCCCAGGTCCAGGCCGGATTGCCGGTCGGGTCGCTCGCGGCGGGGCCCCAGCCGAGCTGCGCGGTCAGGCCGGGCATCGCGCCCACCGCCTCGGTCCCGCCCGGCTCGTAGGCCTGCCCCTGCACCGTGGGGCTGGTGTCCCCCACCCGCAGCGCCATCGTCAGCGGCGACTGGAGGTTGCCCCAGTTGAGCCCGGCGCCGCAGGTCCCGTCGGCCAGGTCGGACCAGCCGTCGCAGTCGTTGTCGAGGCCGTCGAAGCAGGTGGCCGTGCCCATCGGCCCCTCGACGGCTCCGGGGTGGACCGCCGCCGCGGTGTCGTCGCAGTCGTCGCCCGTCAGGCACCCCAGCGCGACGTAGGTGTCCCCGTCCTCGTCGGCCGGCGTCCCCGCGCAGACCCCGGCGGTGCACGCGTCGCCCGAGGTGCAGGCCAGCGCGTCGTCGCAGGCCGTGCCGTCGGCCCGCGGGACGGCGCTGCACGAGCCGTCGAGCGGGCTGCAGACGCCGTCGTTGCACGCGTCGTCGAACGAGGCGCAGCTCACGACCGTGCCGCCGGAGCAGACGCCGCCGGAGCACAGGCCGCCGCTGCGGCACAGGTCCTCGCAGGGGGTCCCGTCCTCCACCGGCACGGCCAGGCAGGCGGCGGCGGTCGAGTCGCAGCTCGCGGTGCGGCACAGGTCCGCGGCCGCCGAGCAGTCGCGGGGCGTCCCCGCGGCGCAGGTCCCGCCGGAGCAGGCGTCGCCGACCGTGCACCAGTCGCCGTCGTCGCACGCCGCCGCGTTCGGCTCGTGGACGCAGGCGCCGGTGCCCGGGTCGCAGACGTCGTCGGTGCACGGATTGCCGTCGTCGACGCAGACCGTCGCCACGCCGCCGGTGCAGACGCCGGAGGCGCAGGCCTCGCCGGTGGTGCACGGGTCGCCGTCGTCGCACGACGTGCCGTCGGGCTGCTCCGCGCAGAACGGCACCTCGCCGCCGCCGTCGTCGCCCGCGTCGTCCGCCGTCTCGACGTCGGTCGCCTCGTCCTCGTCGACGTCGGTCGCTTCGTCCTCGTCGACATCGAGCGTCTCGGTCGTCTCGTCGGGCTCGCCGTCCGGGGGAACCTCGGCCGCGTCGTCGCCCGGGGTCTCGTCCGGCGCGTCGGCCTCGTGGAACCAGTCGACCCCGTCGACCACGTCCGAATCGTCGTCGCCGCCGCAGGCCGGCACGGCCGCCGCGGCGGACAGCGCGACGCACCAGGTCAGCAGTCGCAACCCACGCATGGCTCGTCCCTCCCGGCGCGCGGAGCGCACCATCGCGGCGGGAAGCCTACTACGGGGTCGATCGAGGGGCCAGGGTGGGGTGAGCTAGTCCTGGATGTGGACCGCCGACGCGGCGAAGGTGGCGGTCATCGAGTAGGCAGGCTCCCCGCCGACCGTGGTGTCCGGCGGGCGCGTCCAGGTCGACGGGTCGCCCTGGCAGTCGTCGGCCGGATTGGCGGGAGCACCGGTGGCGCCCGAGAGCAGGCCGCACATCGTCATGCCGAGGTCCTCGATCACGGTCGCCTGGGCGTCGGCCACGGTGACCGCGCCGGAGAGCGTGCCCGCCTCGGTCCATTCCTCGGACACGGAGTCGTAGGCGCCGATGTAGAGGTAGTCCGAGCTGAACGTTCCGCCGATGTCGAGGTTGCGCAACGGCAGGGCCAACAGCGGCGCGTCGGGATAGGCGGACCCCTCCGACCACATCGGCACGTCGAGCTGCGCGATCGGGTCGCCGGAGAGGTCGAAGTCCAATCCGCTCTCGGTCATCTGCATCTCGCCCGGGGCGTAGGGCGCCGGCAGATACGAGTAGGTGCAGGTGCGGCCGGCGACCTTCTGGCCGGAGCCGGTGCGCAGGGTCAGCGAGCCGGTCCCCTTGCCCGTGAAGCGGATCAGCCAGATGAAGTCCTCGTTGTCCATCGAGTCGGTGATGAGCTGCTGCAGGACGGCGTTCGTCATCGCAGCCGGGCTCAGGATCGTCAGCGTGCGCAGGCGCAACTCGGGCACGGCGGGATCCGCGGCCGGCGGGCACTGCTCGCCCGTCGTCTCGCCGGTGTCGGAGGACGCCTTCGCGGGGGGGGTCCTGGGGTGGGTCGAGCGGACGCGGCGGACGGACCGGGCGACCTTGCGGGTGGCGCTGTCGGTGGCGGCGGCGGTGGCGAGCTTCGCGGTGGAGGGGATCGGGGCCGATGCCCTGGCCCGGGTCACCCCGGCCCGCATCGCCGAGCGGCGCCGGTTGCTGCGGGCGTTGGCGGCGGGGGGCTGACCCCGGGTTGCCGAGCCGCGCCTTGACGCGCTGCATCCTGGACGGCGACGGCCGTTCGTAGCATACTACCGCAACTTTCCGCCGGCCCGGCCGAAGCCGTGGACCGGCGAACCAACGAGAGGGAGAGACGATGAACAACAAGACGATCTGGATGCTGACGGCGCTCCTGGCGGCCCTGGCCGTGGTCCCCGGGATTTCCTGCGGCGACGACGACGACGACATCACGACCGACGACGCCGGGACGGACGACGGCGACACGACGGAGTCGACGGGCGAGCAGTGCCCGCCGGCGGCCGACCCCGCGGTGCCGGAGATGCGGCTGCGCACGCTGACGATCCTGAGCCCGGCTGCGATGACGAACGCCGTCCTGCAGCAGCTCATCACCGACTCGATGGACCAGGAGGACTTCATCTGGCTCATCCGCTTCACGGGCAAGGGAACCGGGACGATGACGCTGCGCACCGGATCGGGCCAGAAGGTCCCCGGCCGGACCTGCACGTACTCGTACCTGCCCAGCCCCTACGCGCCGGGCGAGATGCAGATGACGGAGACCGGGCTGGACTTCGCGCTTTCCGGTGACCCCATCGACCGGCTGGATGTGCCGATGTGGTCGGAAGGCACCGCCTACCCCGACGCTCCGCTGCTCGCGCTCCCCCTCCGCAACCTCGACATCGGCGGCACCTTCAGCTCGGACTACCTGTACATCGGGTCCTACGACGAGGTAGCCGAGGCCTGGACCGAGGCCGGAACGCTGACCGGCGCGGTCACCGCGGCGGACGCGCAGGCCACAGTCATCGAGGACCTCGGGATGACGATGTGCGGCTTGCTTTCGGGCATGACCGGCGCGCCTGCCAACCCGGCCGACGACTGCGAAGGCGGTCCGCCGGACTGGGATCCGGCCTCGTGGTCGAGCCTCGGCGGGCGTTCACCCGACACGGAGGTGGACGGCCAGCCGGCGTACGCCATGAGCGCCACCTTCGCCGCCTCTGCGCTGCACATCCAGGACTAGTATGGAACAGCCCGCCGTCAAGACCTCGGGCGTCGTCGACGCGGTGTTCGCCGGTGGTCCGGTTGCACGAGGCGGCCGAGGCAGCG
>CAZMRP010000466.1:0-4722 GCA_964568275.1 uncultured Myxococcales bacterium | reverse complement strand
GGACGAGCTGGGCCGGGACGCGGGCTGGGCGCGCGCCGAGGCTCGCCGGTTCCTCGAGCGGCGCTACCGCTCGCGCCGGGCCGTGGTCGACGGCGCGCAGCTCCGCTACGAGGCGCTGTTCGCCCACGGGGTGCGGGAGATCTGACTCCCTGTTGCCTTTCGCGCGGTTCCGCACGAAGATGCCAGACCGATGGTGATGGGGGGGCGGGGGTGGCGCTCGGGGTATGCCCGCGGGCGGAGGTGTGATCGTGGCCGATCCGGTTTCGAGACTGAAGCGCCTGGTCGAGGCCGCGCGTTCCCTGCAGTCCTCGAGCGACCCCGACGACCTGTGTGATGCGGTGGTGCGCTGGGCGCGGGCGATCTTCGACCTCGACAATTGCGCGGTGCTGCTGTTCGAGCCGGACCGGGAGACGCTGCGGATTCGCGCGGCGCACGGCTACGACGAGAAGGTCGTCGAGTTCTACCGCGGCCGGCGGGGCAAGGGGCTGACGGGGCGGGCGGCGGAGAGCGGCCAGCTGGTGGTGGTGGGCGACGTGAGCCGGGACTCCTCGTACGTGGAGGGGGTGCCCGGGGCGCGCTCGGAGCTCGCCGCGCCGCTGCTGGTGGAGGGGGCCGCGATCGGCGTGCTGGACATCGAGAGCGCGCAGCCCGACGCCTTCGGCGACCTCGACCTGGCGCTGTTCTCGTCGTTCGCGGACCAGGCGGCGGCGGCGCTGCACAACGCGCTGTTGCGGACCGAGCTGGATCGGCGGCGCAAGCAGGCCGAGCGCAACGCCTACGAGATGACGGCGCTGGTCACGGCGGCGCGCAAGCTCGCCACGGTGCTGGACCCCGACCAGCTGCTGGTCGAGATCCTGGGAGTGGTGCGGGAGACGCTGCACGTGCCGCGCTGCGCGGTGCTGCTGCTGGACCGGAAGTCCGGCGCCCTGGTGCTGCGCAAGGCGGTCGGCTACGTGGTTCCGGAGGGGCTGCAGATCCCGCTGGGCAGGGGCGTGACGGGGATGGTGGCGGCGTCGGGCGAGCCGCTGGTGGTGGCGGACGTCTCCCAGGACCCGCGCTACATCACCGGAGTGCGCGGCGGGCGGGCCGAGGTCGCGGTACCGATCCGGCTCGACCGGCAGGTGATCGGCGTGCTCGACGCCGAGTCGCTGGAGACGGGGGCGTTCAGCGCCGAGGACGCGCGGCTGCTGGCGGCGCTGGCCGACCAGGTGGCGGTGGCGCTGCACAACGCGACGCTGGCGGGTCGGGTGGCGCGCCGCGCCCGGCGCCTGGCGCTGCTCAATCGCGCCGGCCGCCTGATCTCCACGGTCCTCGACCCGGACCAGGTGCTGTACCGGATCCTCGAGCTGGCCTCCGAGGCGCTGGGCTTCAAGCGCTGCGCGATGCTGCAGCAGGACCCGTTCGGCGACGACCTGCTGGTGCGCGCCGCGATCGGCTACGGCGACGTGGTCGGCAAGCGCATCCCGGCGGGGCAGGGGATCTGCGGCACGGTGTACCGCACGGGGCGGGCGGAGGTCGTCGGCGACGTCACGAAGGACCCGCGCTACGTGCCGGGCCTCGAGGGCGGGCGCACCGAGATGGCGGCGCCGCTGCGTCTCGACGGCACGATCATCGGCGTGCTCGACGCCGAGAGTCCCGAGCCGGACGCCTACGATGCGGACGACCTGGAGCTGTTCAGCGGGTTCGCGGCCCACGCCGCCATCGCGATCCAGAACGCCGCCCTGCACGACGAGCTGGAGCGGCACACGGCGGAGCTGGACCGCCGGGCGCACCGGCTGTCGGTGCTGCACGGCGCCAGCCAGGCCCTCGCCACGGCCCTCGACCCGGACGTCGTGTTGCAGGAGATCCTGCGCCTGGCGGGCACCGCGCTGGCCTTCTCGCGCTGCGCGGTGCTGCTGCTCGACCGCGAGAAGAACGAGCTGGTCGTGCGCGTCTCGGCGGGTTACGGCGAGATCGTGGGCCGCCGCATCCCGCTGGCCGGCACCAACAGCGGCGAGGTCGTGAGCACGGGCCAGGGGCTGCTGATCAAGGACGTGACCAAGGACCCGCGCTACGTCCAGGGCAGCGCCGGCGCGCGCTGCGAGCTGATCGTCCCGATGAAGGTGCGCGGCGAGGTCGTCGGCACGCTCGACGCCGAGAGCCCGGTCGTCGGCGCCTACGACGAGGCGGACCTCGAGCTGCTGGAGGCGTTCGGGGCGCACGCCGCGGCGGCGATCCACAACGCGCGGATGTTCCAGCGCGTCGAGGACGCCAATGCCGCCCTGCGGGCCAACATCAAGGAGATGGAGCGTCTGAACCGCGAGCTGGAGCAGTACGCGCGCCAGATCGCGTCGGTCAACGAGGCGCTGGAGCGGCAGGTCAAGCAGCTGATCGCTTTGCACCGCGCGGGGCAGACCATCACCTCGAGCCTCGACCTCGACACGACCCTCCAGCACATCCTGCTGATGACTCGCGACATCCTCGACTCGTCGACCACCACGATCAAGCTCCTGGACCAGGAGACCCAGGAGTTGCGCGTGCGTGCCTCGGCCGGCGAGCCGCAGCCCGCCGGGTCCGGGGCGACGCTGGTCGACCTGCCGCTGCGGGTCGGCGAGCGGACCATCGGCGTGTTCGAGCTGGCGGCGGGGAAGGCGGTGGGAGCGGAGGAGCGCCGGATGCTCGAGACGCTCGCCTCCCAGGCGGCCATCGCCATCGAGAACGCGCGGCTGTTCGAGGAAACCCAGCGCACCTACTACGACACGCTGCGGTCTCTGGCCGGGGCGCTGGAAGCCCGCGACAGCTACACCCAGGGCCACTCCGAGCGCGTCGCCCGGCTGTCGATGCGGATCGCGGAGAAGCTCGGACTGCCCGAGGAGGATCGCAAGGAGATCTACTCCGCCGCGCTGCTGCACGACATCGGCAAGATCGGCGTGCGCGACGAGGTGCTGCTCAAGCCCGGACGGTTGACCACCGAGGAGATGGACATCATCCGCGGGCACCCGATCTTCGGCGACGCGATCCTCGGACCGCTCAAGTTCCTGGGCAAGGTCACGGGGATGGTCAAGCACCATCACGAGCGGTGGGACGGCAACGGCTACCCCGACAAGCTCCGGGGCGAGGAGATCCCGCTGGCCTCCCGCATCGTCGGCGTCGCCGACGCGTTCGACGCGCTGACCTCCGACCGGCCGTACCGCGACCGGCGGACGCTGGGCGACACGCTGCGGATCCTGCGGGAGGAGTCCGGTCGCCAGTTCGACCCGCAAGTCGTCGATGCGCTGTTCGGCGTGCTCGGGGATGCCAAGGACGGGGGAAGCGAAGGTGCCGGTACGAGCTGACGACGGCGCGCCCGGAGGCGGGCCGGCGCGGACGGGAGCCGCATGAGCTTCGACCGCGCAGGCCAGGTGCTCGAGGGCAAGTACCGCCTGATCCGCCAGCTCGGCGAGGGCGGCATGGGGGTCGTGTGGGCCGCCGAGCATGTGCGGCTCGGGCGCCCGTTGGCGGTCAAGCTGCTGCGGGCCGACCTGGCCGACAACCCGCGCACGCTCCAGCGCTTCCACCAGGAGGCGGTGGCGGCCAGCCAGATCGGCAACCCGCACATCGTCGAGGTGATCGACCTCGGCAGCGCGCCGAACAACGCCCCGTTCATCGTGATGGAGCTGCTCGAGGGCCGCACGTTGTACGACCTGCTGCAGGACCAGCCGGTGCTGCCGATCGGCCGGGCCGCCGACATCCTGTGCCAGGTGCTGTCGGGGCTCGCGGCCGCGCACGCCAAGCAGATCGTGCACCGCGACCTCAAGCCGGCCAACGTCTTCCTCACGCGCTACGGCAACCGCGACGACTTCGTCAAGCTGGTCGACTTCGGCGTGTCCAAGATCCTCGGCAGCGACGCCCAGCTCACACGCTCCGGCGCCCTGCTCGGCACGCCGACGTACATGGCTCCCGAGCAGGTGCTCGCCCGCCAGCGCCTCGACCACCGCGTCGACCTGTGGGCCGCCGGCGTGATCCTGTACATGGCCCTGACCGGCCGCCGGCCGCACGAGGCGGCGACGCGCAACGAGCTGCTGGTCCGGATCGTCAACGCGGACGTCAAGCCGCTGCGGCCCCAGCGGCGGGAGATCGACGAGCGGCTGGAGCGGATCGTGCTCTGCGCGCTGCAGCGCGACGTCGCGCAGCGCTGGCAGAGCGCCGAGGCGTTCCGCGAGGCGCTGCTGCCCTACCGCGTTCAGCAGTCGATCGTCCCCGGCGCCGGCCGGACCGGATCGGCGGGCTCGTCGGCGCCGCCCGCGCACGGCGCGGGCCGTCTCGTGGAGGACCAGACCGTGTCGAGTCCGGGCCTCGTCCCGGCCGACGCCCGCCAGATGCTGGTCGATGCCGCCGCCGAGTTCGGCATCGTGCCGGACCTCGTGCTCGCGCTCGCCTGGCAGGAATCCGGCTGGCAGCAGCACCTCGTCAGCAGCGCCGGCGCCATCGGCGTCATGCAGGTGCTGCCTTCGACCGCGAACTGGGCGCTTACGGACCTCGGTGTGAAGAACGCTGAAGACTGGCGCACGAACCCCCGTTCGAACATCCGTGTCGGCGCGGCGGTGTTATCGGCGCTCATCGACCAGGCCGGCGGCAACGGCGACATGGCGCTCGCGTTCTATGTGCAGGGCTGGTACAGCGTCGAAAAGTACGGCTGGTTCGACGAAACGAACGATTATGTCGCCAGCGTGAACGCCCTCCGGCTCTGGTACAAGTAGACCA
>CAZMRP010000465.1:0-4744 GCA_964568275.1 uncultured Myxococcales bacterium | reverse complement strand
GCTCGCCGCGGCGGCGCAGCTGGACGGCCAGCGTCCAGCGGCCGTCCGCCGGGCGTTCGAGCCGCACGACCAGCCCCTCCAGCTCGGCCAGGGCCTGGCGGCCCAGCGGGGCGAACGGGCCGCGCCGCCACAGCTCCAGCTCCGTCTCGGTCCAGCGGAGCACCGGGCCGGCGTGGGCCACGACCCGGGAGGCGCTGATGCCGATCGAGCCGGCCAGGGCGCAGCCGACGGCGCCCAGCAGCAGCGAGCTGCGGGTGGGGAAGCCGGGCGGGTAGCTCAGGGCGGCGGCGGCCAGCGGCAGGGCTCCGAGCGCCAGGGTGACGACTCCGGCGTGCAGCCAGCCGCGACCGGCGCCGGGCCGCGTGACCTCGATGGCGCCTCGTTCGGTCTCCACCAGACAGCGCAGCGGGCGCGGCAGGGTCTCGGCGGCGCCCACCAGCAGTCCTCCGAGCACGGCGCCGGCCGGTTCGCCCACGTCCCGGTGGTCGACCGTCAGCAGGTCCCCGTCGGCCAGCGCCTCGGCGCGGCCGGGGAGCAGGCGTTTGCCGCCCAGCAGCAGGTTCGCGCCCTCGACGAACGGCCGCGGCGGGCCCCCCTCGGCTCGCCGCCAGACCAGCGCGGCGATCCGCGCGTCGTTCGGCAGCAGTTCGCCCGGCAGGCGGGGGAGCAGCCAGCCGTCGCGCAACACGATCTCGGTCGACGGTTGGTCCACGAGCCACAGGCCGCCCACCTCGCCCTGCGTGTCGAACGAGGCCAGCTGCAGCCGGGGTCCGGACGCACCGCGTTCCACGAAGCGGGTAGTAGCACACCTGCGGTCGGTATACGATGCCGCCCCCGGGAGGTGCACGATGACCCGACGAACCGCCGTTCTGCTGCTGGCCGCGCTGCTCCCGACCGTCGCGGCGCGGGGTGCCGAGCGTCCTGCGGAGCGCCGACCGCTGACCGTCGAGGACCTGTGGGGCCTGGCCCGCGTCTCCGACCCGCAGCCGTCGCCGGACGGCGCGCGCGTGGCGTTCGTGGCGACCCGGTACGACCTCGAGGCGAACCGGGGCAACCACGACCTGTACCTGGTGTCGTCGAGCGGCGGCGAGCCGCGGCGGCTCACGACGGGCGACGGGCCGGACCTTCACCCGCGCTGGCTGCCCGACGGCCGCGCGCTCCTGTTCCTCTCGTCCCGCGGCGACGACGAAGCCTCCCAGGTCTACCGCCTGCCGCTCGACGGCGGTGATCCCGAGCGGCTGACCGACTACCCGTCCGGGGTGTCGGGCTTCTGGATCGCGCCCGACGGGCGGAGCCTGGCGTTGACGACCGAGGTGTTCCCCGACTGCGTCGACCTGGAGTGCACCCGGACGCGGCTGACGGAGCAGCGCGAGAGCGGCGTCGAGGCGCTGGTGGTCGACCGGTTGCCGTACCGCGTCTGGAACGCGGTGCGGCGGGGTCCGGTCAGCCACCTGTTCCTGCACCCGCTGGCGGACGGCGGGACGCCGCGGGACCTGACGCCGGGGCCGCACGACTGTCCGCCGATCGATCTCGGCACGGCCCACGACGTGGCGTTCGCGCCCGACGGTGCGTTCCTCGCGTATGTGCTGAACGCCGAGCGCGACGTGGCCTGGAGCACGAACAACGACGTGTGGGAGATCCCGCTGGCGCGCGGCGGCGCGGTGCGACAGGTGTCGACCGGCCCGGGCAACGACGCGGGCCCGGCCTACTCGCCCGACGGGCGGTGGCTGGCCTGGTTGTCGATGGAGCGGGCGGGGTTCGAGGCGGACCGTCGGCGGGTGCTGCTGCAGGACCGGGAGTCCGGCGAGGTGCGCGAGCTGGCGGCCGAGCTGGACCGCAGTCCCGGCGAGCTGTGCTGGGCCCCCGACTCGACGGGGCTGTACTTCGTCGCGTCGGACCGGGGGCGGGTGCGGGTGTTCCGCGTCGACCTCGCCGGCGGCGCCGCCCGCCCGGTGGCCGAGGACGCCTCCTACGGCTCGGTGGCGGTCCTGCCCGGCGGCGCGGCGCTGGTCGCGGTGCGCCAGAGCCACGCGGATCCGCCGGAGGTGGTGCGGGTCGAGCTGTCCTCGGGCGCCGTCACGCCGCTCGGCCGGCTCAACGACGAGCGGCTGGCCGGGATCGCCATGCCGCACGCGCAGGAGTTCTGGTTCGACGGCGCCGGCGGGGACCCGGTCCACGGCTTCCTGCTCGAACCGGCCGAGCGGCGGCCGGCGGGACGCAAGCTGCCCGTGGTGTTCGTGCTCCACGGCGGCCCGCAGGGCTCCTTCGACGACGGGTTCCACTTCCGCTGGAACCTGCAGCTGCTCACCTCGCCCGGCTACGCCGTCGTCGCCATCAACTTCCACGGCTCGATGGGCTTCGGCCAGGCGTTCGTCGACGCGGTGTCGGGCGACTGGGGCGGTGCGCCGTACGAGGACGTGATGGCGGGGGTCGACCATGTGCTGGCGACCTTCCCCGAGCTGGACGGCGGCCGGCTGGCGGCGATCGGCGCCTCGTACGGCGGCTACCTGGTGAACTGGATCCTGGGTCATTCCGACCGGTTCCGCTGTCTGGTGTCGCACGCCGGGGTCTCGGAGCTGTGGAGCAAGTACGGGTCGACGGACGAGCTGTGGTTCCCGGAGTGGGAGTTCGGCGGGACGCCGTGGGGGAATCCGGAAGCCTACGACCGCTGGAGTCCCCTGCGCTACGCGGCGTCGTTCCGGACGCCGACGCTCGTCTCGCACGGCGAGGGGGACTTCCGCGTGCTGTACACCCAGGGCACCGCGATCTTCGCCGCGCTGCAGCGGCAGGGCGTGCCCTCGCGGCTGCTGTTGTTCCCGGACGAGGATCACTTCGTGCGCAAGCCGAAGAACGCGCTGTTGTTCTGGCGCACCCTCTTCGACTGGCTGGCGACGTACCTCGAGCCGGCGCGGCCCGTCTGGACGCCGCCGGCGGGTCCCGCGGCCGCCGCGCCCTGAGCCGCCGTCGCCCCCCGAAGAACCCGGTGCCCGCGCGTTCGAGACGGTGGTCCGGTCGGCCTTGATCCTCCCGACGCCCCGGCCTACCATGCTCGTTTGCGGCTGGTGCTGCCGGAGTCGAGGTAGGGATGGGTTCCGACGACTCGGATCGAACGAAGAAGCACTCGCAGGAGAAGGTCCTGCGGGCGTTTCTGGACCACGTCACCGGAGCCCACCCGGTGGCGAAGAAGACCAGCCAGCCGCCGCCGTCGGAGTCCTCCGGCGCGCGCCCCTCCGGGCCGTCGACGACGCCCGCGCCGCGTCCCTCGCGGCCGCCGGTGGCGCCCACGCCCGGTGCGGGACGCCCGTCCTCGACGCCCGACGCGCCGGCCGAGGCTTCGCAGGATCGGTCTTCGACCGGTTCGGCGGCGCTGCGACGCGCATCGTTGCCGTACGCGGTGGCTCCGCCGACGGGGGTTGCGGCGCGGCGGCGCGATTCCGGGGCGATGCGGCGCATGCTGCCGCGGGACTCCGACATCTCGCGGACGCCGACGGAGATCCGCCCGTCGCCGCACGAAGGGGTGCCGCCGGTCGGCGCGGCCCCGGCGGCTCCGTCCGGCGGGTTGGCGGCGGCGGTGGTTCCGCCGTCGCTGCCGGTGGTGCCCGCCTTCGGATCCTCGCCCGCCCCGGCGCAACCGGTTGCGGGGGCGGTCGGCGTCGGCACCGTGCTCGACGGCAAGTACCGCCTGGTCCAACTGCTCGGCAAGGGCGGCGTCGGCGAGGTCTACGAGTCGCGGCACGAGCTGATCGGGCTGCGGGTGGCGGTGAAGCTGATCCGGTTCGAGTATGCGAGCAACGCCGAGCTGAACCAGCGGTTCCTGCAGGAGGCGCGGGCCGCGGCCGCCGTGGGCCATCCGGGCATCGTCCAGATCCACGACGTGGGGCGCACGCCCGACGGCCGCACCTACCTGGTGATGGAGTACATGGAGGGCGAGGACCTCGAGAAACAGCTGTCGCGCGAGCGGCGGCTGACGGTCGAGGAGACGGCGGACGTGCTGTACGAAGTGCTCGACGCGCTCGGCGCCGCCCACGCCAAGGGGATCATCCACCGCGACATGAAGCCCGAGAACGTGTTCCTGGTGCCGGGCCGGCACGGCGAGCGCGTGACCAAGCTGCTGGACTTCGGCATCGCGCGGCTCAACGACGAGACCCAGGCCACCACGCGGCTCACCCGGCCCGGCTCGGTGATGGGCACGCCGTACTACATGTGTCCCGAGCAGGCCCGCGGCGACCAGAACGTCGATGCCGGGGTCGACATCTACGCCGTCGGCGTGATGCTGTACGAGATGCTGACCGGGCAGCTGCCGTTCTCGGGCAGCACCTACAACGAGGTGCTGTCGAAGGTGCTGTCGCAGCCCTTCCCCTCGTTGCGCGCGCTGCGTCCCGACGCGCCCGAGGCGCTCGAGCGGATCATCGGCAAGGCGACGGCCCGCGAGCGTTCCGCGCGCTACGCCACGGCGCTGGAGTTCGCCGCCGCGCTGGCGCCGTTCCGGTCGCAGCGCGCGCCGGAGTTCGCGGCCTCCGGGAAGGGGCGGCGTTCGAACACGACGGAGACCCCGCTGCCCACCACGTCCCAGACGTCCCTGCCGCCGCCCGGTCCCGCGGAGGAGGAGGCGGGAGACGCCGTCTACGACACGGCACTGCCCACGGGCGACGGACCGTCGGGGTGGCCGGCGCCGTCGTTGGACGAGGAGCCCCCGCTGGACGCGCCGGCGCCGCCGGCGTCGCCCGCGCCGGCGCCCGCGGCG
>CAZMRP010000464.1:0-4749 GCA_964568275.1 uncultured Myxococcales bacterium | reverse complement strand
GTCGAGCCGATAGCCCGCGTGTCCGTCGACCGTCGCCTCGATCGGCACTCCGCCGTCCGCCGTCGTCCGGCGCGTCCACTCGAGGCCCGGCTCGGCCAGCTCCGCGAGCAGGTGCTCGACCCGGCGTTCGTACTCGTCGAGGCGCGCCTCCAGCACCAGCGCCTGGCGCTCCGCGGTCATCGGCCGGACCATGTCCTCGAAGTACGCGTCGCCCGCCGGCAGCAGGTCGAAGGCGTCCCAGTACGGATCGGCCGCCTGCTCCTGCGCGAGTTCGTCCACCGTCCGGCGGGCGCGGGCGCGGACCGCCTCGATCGCGCCCGGCCCGTGCAGCAGTCGCCAGACCTCCCGGTTGCGCAGCGTCAAGTACTCCGGCAGCTCCTTGAGCCGCAGCAGCAGCGGATGCTCGACCCGGTTCAGGTCGCGCGAGTGTTCCCAGCCGCGGAAGTCCGACGCCACCGGCTCGAAACGGCCGGTGACCGGGTCGAGCAGCAGCTTGTGGTTGCGGCCGAAATCCATGCGGTCGACGCCGAACACGACGTTGATCGCGTCGAGCAGCGCGAACCGCCGCAGGTCCAGGTGGTCGCGCGCGAAGCGGGCGAACTCCGCCTGCGAACCGCGGCCGACCAGCGCCAGCAGCCGCTCCAGCGGCGCGGTGTCCGCCGGGGCCCCGCCGGCGCCGACGTCGACCTGCTTCCAGTGCGCGGCGTCCTCCCACAGCCGGCTGACGCCGGTCCCGGGGTTGGTCGGGGCGTCGCTGCCGGAGTACAGCGGGCCGGGCACCCGGTCGCTCGCCCGCAGCAGGTCGGTGTCCGGCTGCGCCACGAAGTAGTAGACGCCCATCCCGGCGTCGTTGAACAGCATCCGCACCGGGAACGCCGCCGGAGTCAGCAGCCCCTCCTCCCGCGCCACCTCGAGCACCAGCTGTTCGTCGAAGGCCAGCGGCTCCGGGCTGTTGATCAGGTTGAACGTCGCGGTGCCGTGCACCCGCCCGCCGTCCAGCACGCGCACCTTCCACGACTTCTGCGGGTAGTCGCGATGCCACGCTTCCTGCCCGCGATACCTCACCTGCACGCGGTGCAGCTTCCCCTCGAACCGCAACGCGCCGGTGACGTAGGCGCTCGGCCCCTCCGTCGTGTCGCTGGCCGCGAGCGCCGCAAGCTCGTCCGCGCCGAGCGTCAGCGCGACCGTCGGCAGGTCGGTCGAGCGGAGCTGCGGGGCCTGCCGCAGGGCCCGCAGCTCCCGCGTCAGACGGTCGTGCAGGTGCAGCTGGAACAGCTCGGCGTCGAGCGGCCGGTCCTCGCCGACCGCCCGGTCGTGGCGCGCGTGTTCGGCCGCCGACCCCACGACGTACCACGCCAGCAGGAACAGCGCCGGCGCCGAAGCCAGCAAGCCCGGCGCCGGCCGCAGCCGGTACAGGCGGCCGAACAGCCGCGACCAGCCCGGACCGGCGTCCCAGCGCCAGGGCTTCGGCCGCAGGCCGTGGTCGTCGCCGTGGCCCGACGGCGCGGGCGGGGCGCCCGTCACACGTCCAGCGCCAGCTGCACCAGCAGGCAATTGACGTCCTCCCAGTCGCCCGGCCATTCCCCCGGCCACAGTCCACCCCGCGCCACCTCGTCCGGCTGCGGGCCCTCCACCCGCGTGAACTCGCCGTCGACCATCAGCCGCACGTATTCGCCGAGCCGCAGGTTCACCCCGACCACGGCGCGCCACATCCGCTGGTCCAGCTCCGCGATCCGCGGCAGCACCAGCTCGCCGCGGAACACCGGCTCCAGCCCCAGGCCCCACTCGTCCGACAGCACGAACTCGTAGGACGCCACCAGCGTCACCGCGGAGGTCAGCGGCGACCCCTCGAACCACCAGTTCTCGCCGAGCACCGCCTCGGCCAGCAGCCGCAGCCCGGCCGCCCGCACCGCCGCGTCCGCGCCGGTCATCCACGACGTTCCGACCAGCCAGCCGTGCTCGAGGCGGAAGTCGATCTCGTTGTAGCCGCCGGGGTAGCGCACCGGGTCGTCGACCTCGGCGAAGATCGCCGGGTCGACCAGGTACGGCAGGTCGGCGTCCTCCCGCGTGTTCAGCGAGAAGCTCAGCCCGAGCGACAGCCAGTCCACCGGCCGCGCGTCGAGCCGGGCCGAGAAGTCCTTGAACCCCTGGCCCGCGCTCTCGACCATGCCCGCCCCGCGACCGTTGAACACGCCGACCGCGTAGTCGAGCCGCGCCGCCTTCCACAACCGCCCGGACAGCCCGAGCCCGATGTCCCGCTCGCCGTAGCCCAGCCGGCCCACGGCCCAGCGGTTGAGCGCCCCGCGGTTGACGGTCCGCAGGTTGCGCCGCGACGTCAGCTCGATCCGCGAGAACGGCCGCTTGAACTGCCCGACCTGCACCTCGAGCCACCGGAACGGCGCCAGCTCGACGTACGCGTCGCGCAGCAGACCGTCCGCCGTCCCCGACTGCACCAACTGCTCGGCCTCCAGCTCGAGCACCGCCTTCGCCCAATCGACCGGCTCCCACGTTCCCTGCACGCGCATCGAGTTCAACGCGAACTCGTTGCCCGGCTCGTCGGACTCGTCGGTCAGCTGCCACACGGTGTACAGCCGCGCGTCCAGCTCGACGTTCCAGTCGGAGAAGCTCCAGCCGGAGAAGATCTCGCCCCCGGACCCGTCGTCGGGCGCCGCGGCCGCGGCCGCCCGCTCCCCATCGGCCTCGGGCTCCGCCGCGGCGAGCTGCGGAATCCCGAGCACCAGCCACGACGTCCAGGCCGCCCAGCGCGCCGCCCGCACGTTCCCCCGAGCCTCACCTTCGCGTCGCCCCGCCCAGCCCGAGCAGCACCCACTCGACCGCCGTCGCATGTTCAGCAGCCTCCAAGGCCGTCCCGGGCGCCGCCGAACGGCGGCGACGGCGGGACGGCAGCGTGCCGATGAAGTGCCAGGACCCCGACCACCAGGCTCATGGTCGCCTCGCCAGCGCATCGGCCACCGCCGCGCGACGCGAAACCACGTGCGCCACCAGCTCCGCGAGCGACCCTTCGAACGCCCCCGGCTCGCGCAGCAGCGTGTAGCCGGGCCGCTCCCCGTCGGCGCCGACAACGTGCGGTGCGACCAGCTCGTGGGCCTCGCGCAGCCGCTCCTCGATCCGGCCGTCCGCGAACGGGCCCGCGACGAACCGCTCGACCTCGTCCCAGTAGATCGCCGAGTACGCCTCGTCGTCCATCAGGAAGCGGATCAGCGGCAGCTCGTCACCCACCGTGGCCAGGTCGAGCGGCAGCAGCTCGCCGGGGCTGCCGAAGGTCCCGAAGGAGAGGTTCTGGTCCCACGGAATCCAGTGCAGCCGTCCGCCCTCCGACGGGTCGCCGTAGAGGTAGTAGTTGTGGCAGGTGAGCCCGTACGAGTCCCAGTTCTGGACGATGGTGTTGATCGCCAGCCAGCCGAGGAAGCCGGAAACCTCGAACCGGCGGTCCAGCTCGTCGCGCCAGGCGTCGGGGTCGGAGCGGTCCGCGTGGAGCGCGGCGATCGCCGCCGCGACGTCGCTCCAGTCGGCCTGTTCCTCGTTCGACTTCTTGGGGAAGGACGTGTCGTCGATCGGCAGTCCGTCCTGCCACGAGGCGGCGCTGGTGGCCGGCGGCCCGTCGGGCTTGTACAGGTTCCCGCCGGCCGCGCCGAACCGGCTCTCGAACAACGGCCGGTCGGGCACCTCGATCACCGTGTAGAGCCCGAAGTAGCGCGACGTCCCATCGACGTCGATGCTCACCCGGTAGAACGCGCTGCGCGGCGCGGGCACGCCGCTCGCGCGCAGCACGTCGCCCATGACCTTCTCCCGGATCAGCGACGGGTCCAACGCCCCGTTGGCGAAGGCCAGCGCCTCGAACCCGTGGAACCGCTGGTCGTCGACCTCCGGGTACTGGTCCTCGAAGTGGTCGAACTCGACCCGCAGCGGCAGTTTGTAGCTGCCCGCCGACCACGCCTCCCGCAGCGACGAGTAGCCCTTGAAGCGCACGCCGACGTTCCACCAGGTCAGGCCCTCGAACCGGACGGTGCACGGCTTCCAGATCGGGTCGCGGGCCTCGGTGCTTCCCCCCTCGCGCGGCGGCAGCACGGCGTCGCACAGCAGCAGGCCGTCGGCGCGGGTGCAGCTGCCGTCGAGCAGCGGACCCTCGGGCAGCCGCAGCGTGCAGGCCGTCCCCTCGCTCCGGCCGCTGCAGGCCGCGGCCAGCACGTCGTCGGGAACCACGCCGCGCACGTGCAGCTCGCACGACAGCGCCGGACGGTCGGGCGGGAGCACGCAGAATCCCGCGTGGTGTCGGCCTTCCAGGTCGACGCTGCAGGCGTCGCCCTCCGTCGCATCCTCGCAGGCCGCCGCCAGCGGATCGGTCGGCTCGGCCGCCGACCCGCCGGCGCCGAAGGGGCCGAACAGCTCGGCCGCATCGGCCAGCATCGCCGCCCAGTCGCCCGGGGCGATCGTCAGGTCGATGCGGTTCACCCGGTCCCCCGGGAAGACCAGGTCGTAGTTCGCCGGGGCGTCCTCACCGTGCGTCACGCGGGTCCACCCCTCCGGACGCCCGGGCTCGGGCTCGCAGCCGCCGGCCGCTCCCGACGCGAGCGCCAGGACGAGCGGGAGGGTCCTTCGAAGGCCGTGCATGCTCAAGCCACCTCCGGGCGGCCGGCTGAAGCACGGAGTGTGCCGCGCGGGCAACTTGCCGACAGGGGGCTATCCACTTGACTCAGGTAGCCCCAAGATGTAGGGGACGGCTGTGGC